>NZ_JBFWVN010000002.1:0-229763 GCF_050246715.1 Methylocystis sp. | reverse complement strand
GCATCTCCATACCGGCCAGCGGTCGCTATGGGCCGCACATGAAGGCCTGATACATGACCGCACCCGATCACGCGACCCAACCATTCGAAAACAGCTTGCACGAGCGGGGGCATCCATACATGAATTTTTGATTTTATAATGGCCGGGCGATACACGGATGAAAGGTAGTGTCTCAGTTTGAAATCTGACACCCTTGACGCGCGCTCGCGACCGGCCAAACTCCCTGCTATGCTTAGCGCAAAGCAGGATAACCAATGACGATCTATCATCTCAACATCTTAGGGAAGCCTGACGCGAAAGGCGTCGCGCCAATAATTGATGCACGCACCCATGCGGGCTCATGTGACGAAGAAGCTATCCGAACTGCCAAAGAGAGCGTATTAGCCTCGCCGTCTATTGGCGCTTATGGCTTTTCGCTGACGCGACAGGACGGCTCTCCCGTTCACACGTGGTTCAATACGGAGACTCGGTAGTGCCGACCGGTCCTAAAGGCGAGAAGCGCCCTGCCGATGCCATCGCGCGCGCCGTCAAAGTAATGCGCATCCTTACAGGCGAAGAACCCGAGGATTACGGCGACACGCCTGCCAAGAACCAAGCCGCCGCCGAGCTAGGCCGCAAAGGCGGCAAAAAGCGCTCCGAGAGCTTGACGCCGGAACGGCGCGCGGAGATAGCGAAGAAGGCGGCGGCAAAGCGATGGTCTAAGTAGGCTTCGCAAGCCTATCTTTAAGCATGCGAAATCCAGCTAATATTTTATTTTTATCCTGCGCATTGAGGGGAGCGTTGATAGGTCCAAATACTTCCTCCCATGCCTCCAATGTCTTTGTTAGATAGTCGATAGTATATTTAAAATGCTCAGGAGACATTCTTACAAACGCTTGCTCCTCTAACGTTGGAGCCCCTGGAGCGATCTCTGCTGTTCGAGAAAACATAATTCCAATGTCAAATTGTGAAACAATTGTTCTTATGTTGTTAGAGTAAATATCAACTAAATTTATACTTTTTGTGATTGTCGGCACTCGCACACCCGGCGGCGGCGGAACGGTAGCCTTCACGCCCGGCGGGGGAGGTATGGTAGCCTTCGATCCTTCGGTCGAAGATGTGTCAGGCGGCATTCTGTCCCCCGTTAATTTCGTCGATGACGAGCGTCTGACCAATGTCCGAGGGCATTGGAGCGGCAATTGAAGGTGTGGTTGTTTCTATAAGCTGGCGACGAGCTGCATCGTCTGCTTCCGAAAGCCACTCAGGCTCGCAATAGTTGCTAGGAGGCTCGTCTAGCGGATAGTGTATCGAATATTCAGCCTCCGCTCCCTTAATTGCGAAAAGTAGGTCGCTAACCGTATCGATACCCCAATTGCCTGGGGAGCCAAGCCATCTACAGATGATTTCTGGCCGCTTCCCAAGTCTGGCGGCGAGATCCGCTTGGGTAAGACCGCTTTGCACAAACTCATCCAAAACAAGGCTATAGATGCGACCGCGATTACGTTGACGGAAGTAAGCGAGTGTTGCTACGTCAATCTGATCGCGCGCGAAAGGTTTATACAGAAACGTAGCGCTCTGAGACATAGTCACTTACCGATCTTCCTCTGTGGGCCGAACACATAGGCAGAATCCTCTGCCATTCTGATAAGCAGTGATTACAAGCTGCGTCCCATTCGCTTCCCCATAATTGCGAGCGAAATTCCCAATTTAATGCGATGAATACATCTTGTTCACTAAAACGGCCAAGCACTCGAATCTGTGGCTTTGGATCACAACTACGAATTTCCCATACTTCCGACGCTACTGGTTTTAGCCTTTTAAGATAAGTTGTTGGTTTATCCTTTGGGTCGAGCATCACTGCGATATGCTCCCCCGTAATAAACCTATCTAAGTCACCTCGAAGCATGGCCATCCGGTGCCGCTCTTCCTCCTTCCAGCTTTCTGGCTGCAGCGCGCTCATTACGTCGCGGCTCACGAAAATTGTCCTCGCGAACTGCGAGCTTTTAATTTCTGGGCGCAACAAGAACAGCTCTGCACCCATCTGTCGATTGATCTCATCTCGAATTGACATATAAGTCAATAGCGCCTTGATGCAATGGTAAACTTTCACCGACAGAGTGACTCGTTTTCTAACGGAGGGACAAGCGGAATTCGATAAGCAGAACATTATGCTTGACGCTAAGGAAAAAAGTTCACATAATCGAGCCATGAACAAGCTCGACACGAAGACCCGCGCCCAAATCCTCGCGATGCTCTGCGAAGGCGCTTCGATGCGTTCCGTCTCTCGCCTGACGGATACGAGCATCAATACGGTGAGCAAGCTTCTTGTGGACGCTGGCCGCTTCTGTGCCGGCTTTCATGACGCCATGGTGCGCGGCGTGAAGGCCAAGCGGGTTCAGGTTGATGAGGTATGGAGCTTCACGGCGGCGAAAGAAAAGAACGTCGCCGGCATGAAAAAGCCGGTAGACGGCGCAGGCGACACATGGACGTGGACCGCGATCGAAGCGGATACGAAGCTTCTCATCTCTCACTTCGTGGGCGGCCGCGACGGCGAGTGCGCCAAGTGGTTTATCGAGGACATGGCGGGCCGCCTCGCCAATCGCGTTCAGCTTACCAGCGATGGCCACAAAGCTTATTTGGAGGCTGTCGAAGGCACGTTTGGAGCTGATGTCGATTACGCGATGCTGGTAAAGCTCTATGGCTCTGCGCCAGAGTCCTTCAAGGGACGTTATAGCCCCGCCGATTGCACGGGCATCAAGAAAACGAAGATCGAAGGCAAGCCCGATATGGCGCACGTTTCGACCTCCTACGTCGAGCGCTCGAACCTCACCGTGCGGATGCACAATCGCCGCTTCACGCGGCTCACCAATGCATTCTCAAAGAAATTTGAGAACCACGCGCACATGGTCGCGATCTATGCGGTTTGGTATAACTTCCTACGCATCCATAAGACGCTGCGCGTCACGCCCGCAATGGCCGCTGGCCTGTCAGATACGATCAAGACGTGGGAGCAAATCGTTGAGGCGATGGACGCGGACGCCCCCAAGCCCGGAAAGCGCGGTCCTTACAAAAAGACGCTCGAAGAAATTTCAAACTGAGACACTACCGAGCCGGCGACGCGCTTCCGCCCAAATGCGCAATGCTCTAAACTTCGCTCTTTCACGAGAAGACCCAAAGGCGGGCGATGTATCTGGAAAAAATTCTGGCGCTATTAGCTGCGGCGCTCGTCGCGATCGGCGCCGGCGTCGGCTTGACGTGGATGGCCCTCCATCCGGCATTGCGCCCAGCCGGCGCTGACGCCTTGGCGTCAATCGACAAGGGCGGCGCACGCCAGCAGATCGAGACCCTCATCGCCGCGACGCCGGACTATGCGCGCTATTTCGCCCGGCTCCGCGAAACCTTCACCGCCGATTACGAGGCGGCGCTCAGTGATTTCGCCGCCCGCCTCGCCCAGACGAAGGAAGAGCAAAGCGTCGACTATTATCTTTCCGAGGCGGTGCGCCGGATTCGAAGCTCGCATGGCGCGCTGGCGGCGAAAGCCGAACCCGAACCGATCGCCCGCGTCTTTGAAAAGCAGCTCGATGTGCTGCAGGCGGTGGCGAGGGAAGACAAGCGCATGTGCGTCGCCTTCCTTTACGGGGCGACCAATCTCGACTTCCAGCGATTCGCCTCCTCGCGCCGCCGGATCGTCTCGGACATGGCGCTGGCCGGGCTTGAAGCGATCGTCAGCGGACAGGCCAGCAAGATCGAACGGGCTGCGCCGACCGAGGCGGACTTCCGCATTTTAGAAAACGCGCTCGCCGCCCGTGGTCTCGACAAGGTCGAGATCGACGCGCTGCTCGACGGCAAAATGCCCGATCCGCCGCTTGAAGACGCGCGGATGTGCGGCGCCGGGCAGACCTATTTCGAAGTGCTGAAAACCCTGCCCGAGCCGGCGCGCACCAAAGTTTACGGCCTCGCTCTGGAGCTGATGGCGCGATCCTGACCCGACTGCGCCGGCTGTGTCCGCGTCGTGGACGGGGGCGCGGCGGCGGCGCTGTTCTTGCCGGACTCTTCGAGCGTTTGACGCATTTGCGCGACGGCGACCCTGATCAGCGCCTCGCGCGGCCGCGCCGGCCCAATCTCGACCGCCGCCATATTGGCCATCACCTTGGCGAGATTGTCGGTCGGCAGGCCATCGGCGGTGAACAATCCCAGATCCTCATTGGGGCCGCCGACGACGCCCCGGGCGACGCTGGCGGCATAATTGGCGATCCGCGCGATCTCCCCGGCGCAACTCGTAACGCCAACGTCCGGCGCCGGCATAGGAGCTGGCAGGGGCGCGATATCGGCGAGCTTCGTCGGAAGCGCCGGCGCCTTTGGTTCGGCATGCTTCTTTCCCCGCGCCGGCCGCTCGGAGACGCCGGCCATGATCGAAGGCGACGGCATCAGATCGATCGGCGGCATCAGATCGATCGTCGTCGCGAGAGGCTGGCGCGCTTTTTTCCGATCGACGCCGCCGCCGCGCGCCATCTTCGGGTCGACGCCGCCGCGCCCATGCGCCGCCAGCCAGCGGGCGCGCACCGTGTTCTGAATGCCGCGCGGCGCGAGGCGGATCGTCGCGATGCGCTGCGTCGGCATGCCCGCCGCGCCGGCCCGCGACGCCAGCCGGGCAAGGAAGGCCGCCGCCGCGCTGCGACTGGGCGTCGCGACGCCGAGCGAACAGCGCGACGGCGCCCAGCGCTCGACAATGGCGCGCGCGCTGCGCCGCCCATAGTCGACATAATAGCGGCGCAGCAGCAGCGCTGCGACGGCGGCGCCCTCCCCCGCCGAGGCGAAGGCGACATGGCCGTCCGCATCGGCGGCGATTTCGCCGTTCCACCCGGCGCTCTTGATGCACCAGTAATTATTGAGCTTGACGCAGCGGGCCGGCTCGCCCTCTTCGGCGCCGACCGCGCGGCGGATCGCGGCGACAGGCGCCATCTCCAGCGCCACCGCGCTCTCGACGCGCCAATTGTCCACGGCGCGCGTCTCCGGCAGATAAGCGGCGCCGGGCGCGGCCGCCAGCGCCGAGGCTGGCGCAGTTAAGACGGCCGGCGCCTTTTGAGGCGCCGCCACGGCCAGCATCGTCAGGAGCGCTTCGATCAGCATGGCCTTCCGTCAAAGGGTTCCGAACTCTAAATCAGTCGGGGTCTTCCGTCGCCTCGCCCCGCAGAATGCCCGGCGTCACGAAACGCATGAGGCGGGCCCCGCCTCTGCCGACCTCCGACCAATGATCGATCTCGAAATCGAGCACCGCCAGCGCCGCCGTAGGGAATTTAGCGCGCATCTCCGCCAATTCATCCGCCTCGCCCGAGCCGGCGAGCCAGGACGCAAGTTCAGCGAAGCCGGGATTATGGCCCACGGCGAGCAGCGTTCCGACCTTGTCCGGCGTCTGGCGCAAAATTTCGACCAGATGGTCGACGGTCGCAAGATAGATCGTATTCTCGATCAAATGGATGACATGGCCGGCAAAGCAGTCGAGCACCTTGTCGAGCGTCTGCCTGGCCCGACGGGCGTTGGAGGCCACCGCGAGGTCGGGCGCAATCTTGGACTGGCGCAGGAACTCGCCCATGCGGCGCGCGTCCTCCACGCCTCTGTGGGTGAGCGGACGTTCGCGGTCGCCGCCCGCTGAATGGCGGTCGGCCTTGCCATGGCGCAGGAGCAGGAGTCGACGCATGCCGTCTCTCTATCACGGCGCCGCCGCGCCGCCACGCGCCGCGCCGCGCCGAATCCGGGCTGCGACGAAAGCACGCGCCTCTTTACCTTAAGGGCGCCTCATGCAACCTCTGTCGCCTCCGCCTCAGGAGGGTTTTCTGATGCGCAGGTTCATCGTCGCCGGCGTCGTAACGCCGCTCACTCTCGCAAGCGTCGCTTTTTCGTCGCAGGCCGCCGGCGAGAAACCGCTGACGCTCGACAACATCGTCGTCACGCTCGGCGCGACGACCTATCGCATCCCTCATATGGAAATCGACGGCGCAAGCCTGCCGTTTGCGGAACTGGCCAAGCTGTTCTTAAGCGGCGACTCCAATGTCGCGGCGCGGCTCGCGCGGATTTCGGCGCGGCGAATCGCCTTGCCGGCGATGTCGAGCGAAAGCCGCAATGATTCGCATGTCGAACGCGCCGCCTACCGCAACCTGGTGTTCGAGAATGTCGTTTCCGGGCGCGCCGCGATCGTGCGCGCCGACGGCGGCGAAGAGACGATCGAATCCGCGAAGGGCGGCGTTCGGCGCGTTCGATGGGGGGGCTCGCAGGCGAAAGGCGTCGACCTCGTCGAAATCGCGCGCCTCGGAACAATGCGCAATGAAGCCGACGCGCCGCTGAAGCCATTGGTCGACGAGGAAGTCGTCGACTCGACGCGTCTCGAAGATGCGGACGCCAATGTCGTCGTGACGACGGGCCGCATAAAAATCGCTGGCGTGCGCGGACGCGCGTTGCAGACGCCCGCCGGGCGCCTCATCGAGCGGATCGAGAAACTCGATCCGACGAAACCCGAGGATGATCCCGCGCTGATGCGCGATATCCTCGACGCGCTCCAATCTTTTGAGGCCGCGTCGATCGACGTCGATCATGTCGCGATGACCGGCAAGGGCGAACCGGCGGCAAAGCCGTTTGCGGCGAAGGCCGCGCGCTTCGGCGTCCGCAAAGCGGCGGGCGCCGGCGCTGGCGAAATGTTTCTTGAGGATTTTTCGCTCGCGGCGTCGGACGGCGGCAATCTGACGGTAAAGCAAATCGCGCTGAACGACTTGCGGCTCGCCCCTGTTTTGCAGGACGGCGCCTATCCCAGGATCGCTCGCTTCGACATGCGTGGCGTCGCCGCCGACCTGCCAGATCCCAAGGCCGGCGAAACGGCGCGGATCAAATTCAGCGTCGAGGGCGCGAGCGGGACATTCGAGAATTTTCTCGAAACGACGCCGACGAAATTCTCTGGCCGCATCGACAATTTCAGCATTGATCTTACGGCGCGCGGCGAAACCCAGACGACGACGCCTTTCTTGGCGTTGGGCTATCGCGAAATCGCGCTCTCCGGACTCGCCGCCGGCGAATGGCGCGAGAAGACGTCCGAAGCGGCGCTGGAGCCGGTCGTGATCGACGCCAAGGACATGGGCGCAGCCGCCGTCTCGGCGCACTTTGGCAATGTGTCGAGCGCCGCCTTTTCGTCCTCGCCAGTGACCTCCCGCGCGGCGATGCTGACGACGTCGATCAAATCGATCGATCTCACGCTCGAAGGCGGAGGCCTTGTCGATCGCACGCTCGCTCTGGAGGCCAAGGAACGAAAGACCTCGATCGAACAAGTGCGATCCGATTACGCCAAATCCGCAACGACGGCGATCGCCGCGCTTCTCGGCGCCGGCGCCAACGCCAGCCGATTAGCCGAAGCGGTTTCCGCCTATATCGAGAAGCCGAAGCGCCTGCATCTTCATCTCGTCGCGCCAAAGGGAATCAACGCCTTCGACGCGCTCTTGCGAAAGCCGGGCGAGATTTTGGAAAGCCTCGACGTCGAGGCGAGCGCGGACCGTTGATGATGCGCCAGAAGCTGCATGGACGTTCCGGCGGCGAGGCGCGTCAGCGCCCCGAGAAACGCGGCTCACGCTTCTCGAGAAAAGCGGCGCGTCCCTCCATATAGTCGTCGCTGTCGAAACAAGCGCTCGCCAGAGCTTCGCACTGTTCATGCGATGGCGCTTCCGGCAATCGTCCGGCGGCGCGGATCGCCGCTTTGGCGGCGCGCAGGGTCAAAGGCGCGCCGGCGGCGATCGTTTCGGCGAGCGCGTGCACGCCCCCTTCGAAACTCTCCGACGCAAACAGGCGGCTGACGAAGCCGCGCTCATTGGCTTCGGCGGCGGTCAGGCGGCGCGCGGTGTAAAAGAGATCGAACGCCAACTGCAGGCCGACCGCGGCGACGACGTAAGACATCGCCGCCGGCGGATAGCCGACGCCGAGCTTCGCCGCCGGGATGGCGAACACCGCCTTCGCATCGGCGACGCGCAGATCGCAGGCTGCGGCGATGCCGAAGCCGCCGCCCATGCAGAAACCAGAGATGGCGGCGATTGTCGGTTTAGAAAAATTCGAAATCGCGTCGAAGGCCTCGACATTGGCCTTCTCATAAGCGCGGCCGCCGTCGCTGGTCGCGCGCAGGTTGGAGAATTCGCTGATGTCGGCGCCGGCGCAAAACGACATGCCCGGCGCGCCGCCGATGACGAGAATGCGCGCCTCCTCTTCCGCATCGATGTCGCGCATCAGCGACGGCAGCGCGCGCCACATCTCGAAGTCGAAGGCGTTACGCTTGGCGGGATTATCGATATGGAGCCGCGCGACGCCGAAATTCACCGTAACGCGCAGCTTGGGAGTCGGAGATTGAATCGCCATCGTTCCTCTTGAGCATTCTTCGAAGGTCGTTCGATCGGTCATCGTTCGTTGACTAAACGCAATTCGCCGGGCGATCGGACCACACACGCCGACCACACTGTGACCACAGAAGAGGAAAGCATCGCGCCACGGACGGGCGCACGCCTCGAAGCCGCGATGCGCGACGCAATGCCGCGGCGCGCCGCGGCGATCGCGACCTCGTGCCACAGCACGCCGTGTCCCAAGGACGACTAAGGTCGATTTCACGCATTCGAGAAACTCTCTTCGCAAATTTGGAGCGCCAAGGCGATGGGAACCGACAAATTCGCGTCGCCGGGAGCATTGCGGCTGACTTTAGCCTTTGCGGTCTTTGTTCACCACACGACGAGTTTCAACCTCGGCATGTCCGCGGTGCTGATCTTTTTCGTGTTGAGCGGCTACTGGGTCGCGGCGATGTGGAACAAGACTTATTCAAAGACGACGTCGGCTTATTTCACCTACCTCGTCTCGCGCGTCTGGCGCATCGCGCCGGTTTTCGCGCTGTGCTCAGCGATCACCTGGGCGCTTTTGTTCTGGCGCGGCGATGCGCCAATGGCCTTTGGCGGGCTGATGCATCAGCTCTTCTCCAACATCATGATCCTCGGCTACAACTCGCTGCCGTTCCAGGCCAACATTCCCGGCTGGTCGCTGGATATGGAATTGCAGTTCTATCTGATCGCGCCGGCGATCATTTTCCTCATTTCGAAGAACATTCAGCTCTTGCTGATTTGCCTTATCATTTCGGCCGCCGCGCCATGGCTTGGCGGCTCCGCCACCGTCGCGCCTTTCCTGCTGTTTTTTGGCGTCGGCGTCGCGGCCGCGAGCCATGAGTTGAAGCCGAGCCGCGCCTTCGCCTACCGCGCGCTCTATGCGTCGCTCGCCGTGCTCGTCTTCTGCGCCGCGCTGCTCGCCAAAGAACTCTATTTCGGCTCGGCGCAAGGCGCGATGGCGCTCGCCTTCAGCAGCAAGACTAATCTGCTCATCGCCGCGACGATGACGCCCTGGGCGCTCTACACCACGCAGCAGTCGAGCGGCACCAAGGACCGTATGTTCGGCGAATTGTCTTACATCTTCTACCTGCTGCACTGGTCGGTGATCGGCGCTTTGAAAACCGGCGAAGGCTCCTATCTCGATCGCGCGCTCCTCTGCTCGGAAGCGCTCGTCATCATCTTCGTCGCCTCTTACCTGATCTGGCGTCTGTTCGATCGGCCGATCAACAAATTGCGGGCCTCTTGGGTCTCCGGGCGGATTCTCCATGCGCCAGTCGGATTCGGTTCGGCGGGAGTCGCCGGCGCCGCGCCGGCGATGGCCTAGGCCGCACGCTAAGGGCGGGAGCCTTCCCCCGCCCCTGCCTGATCCGATCGCGTCGCAGAGCGCGTATTTTGAAATTTGCTTGAGTCCAGTCTGCCGGGATATGGCTTCGCCATGTTCCCTGGCGCGCAACGACTGGCGTTTATTCTGGCTGTCACAAGCGGCCTGACTCTGCTCAGCCTCAGGCGCTCGGACGAGCCAACGCTTAGCTGCGCGAGCGTCAACGGCGGCGGCGACGATTACAACATCCTTGTCGTCGGCGAATCCTGGGCGTCGGACGGCAAGACATTGCCTGAACTGCCGCGCGCAGTTTCGGAGAGACTTCACGGTCGCGGCGTCAAGGCCTGCTCGCTCGGTTTCGCCGGCCGAAACTCGCGCCTGCTCTACACCGAATTGAGCGACAAATTCCCGAGAGAAAAACTCTATCGCCTGTTCGACGGCAAGGCACCCGACACGGTCGTGATCATGAACGGCGTCAATGACGAAATCCAGCACGTCGGCGCATCGGCCTATGTCGAATATACCAAAAAGCTCGTCGAATATTTTTCTGACGTCGACAACGTCGAAATCATCGCAATTCCTCGCGTCAACGAACGCAGCTTCAAACCGCCCAATCTCTACAGCGCCGTCAAGCGGTCGATATTGAGCTGCTTTTACGACCAGTGCCAGAAGCAGGTGAACGACCTCTATCGGGTGGCGCTTTGGCGCGACCATCCCGAACTCAACATTATCGAATATGACGATTTCATCGATCGCTACGAGGGAAACGAGCGGCGCTACACCGCCGACGGCGTGCATCTGACTGACGAGTATTTTCACAAATATGGCGCGTTTATCGGCGGCGCGCTCTCGCTCGAAAAACACGCCGCGAAATAGCGCCTTCCGGCGCCAGGCCCTGCTATAAGCCCGCCATGGACCTCCTCCCTCGCCTGCTCCACCGCGACGGGCTGATGCTGATCATCGACAAGCCCGCCGGCGTCGCCGTCCATCGCGGCCCAAAGGGCGGCCCGAGCCTTGAAGACGCCTTCGACCAGCTGCGCTTCGGTCTCCCCCGTCCGCCGGCGCTGGCGCACCGTCTCGACAAGGACACTTCCGGCTGTCTCGTGCTCGGGCGCCACCGCAAGGCGCTGGAGCGGCTCGGCCGGCTGTTCAAATCTGGCCGCGTCGGCAAGACCTATTGGGCGGTGGTCGAGGGCGCGCCGGCGGGCGAACAGGGCGAGATCGACCTGGCGCTTGGGCGGCTCGACGCGGGGCGCGGCTGGTGGATGCGGCCGGACGCGCTCGGTCTGCCGGCGCGCACGTCCTGGCGCGCGCTCGGCAGAAGCGCCGACGGCGCGCTCGCCTTCATGGAATTCACGCCGCATACGGGCCGCACGCATCAAATCCGCGTGCATGCGCAGGCGATGGGCTGGCCGATTCTCGGCGACCCGATCTATGGCTCTGGCCGCCGCGAGGGCGCGCCGCCGCTTCATCTTCATGCGCGCGCGGTGAGCGTGCCGATGCAGGACGGCAAGCCGCCCGTCGAGGCTCTCGCCGCGCCGCCCGCGCATATGGCTGAGGCGCTCGCCGCCTGCGACTGGCGGGGCGAAGCGCAGCCGTAGCGGAGCGATTGCAAATCGGCGCCGAAACGCCGAACATGTCACAGTGATTTGGAGCGACTGACGGAGGCCGCCGCCACGCATTCTCCAGTGGAATCCTCATGCCGGAGCCGTAGCGCCTTCGGGCTCGACCGTGGGCTGCTTTACGATCTCGCCGATATTGCGCTCGCCGCCGCGCGGCAAGGTGGCGCGAGCTACGCCGACCTCAGGATCGGCGAGACGCGGCGCGAATATGCCTTCGCCAAGGACGAGAGGCTGGAGAATTTCGACGAGCGCGCTTCGCAGGGCTTTGGCCTACGCGTGCTGCTCGACGGCTGCTGGGGGTTTTGCGGCGGGCGCCGGCTCGATCCTTCAAGTCTGCGTGACGGCGTCGAGCGCGCGCTGGAGAACGCCCGCGCCGTAAAGCCGATACAGTTTCAGCCGATCGAACTCGAGCGTCTGCCCGCGCATGAGGCCGAATGGATCATGCCCATGGGCGTCGATCCATTCGAAGCGTCAGCCGGCGAGAAGGCCGATTTGCTGCTGGCGATCATCGCCAGCGCGCGCGATCACGGCGCAGATTTTTGTTCGGCGTCTCTCTCGGCGGCCCGCGAAGAGCGATTCTTCGCCAACAGCCTCGGCAGCCGGATTCATCAGACGCGCACCCGGGTCGCGCCGAATTTTCAGGCGGCCGCGATCGATCGCGCCAAGGGCCGACTCGCGACGCGCGACTGCCTGACGCCGGCGCGTGGGGCCGGCTGGGATTATGTCCTCGGCGCCGGCCTGATTGAGCAAGCCGCGCGGGCGGGCGAAGAGGCGCGCGCCAAGCTCGACGCCAAGCCGGTGACGCCGGGCGATTACGAATTGGTGATCGACCCGACCAATCTGTGGCTGACAATCCATGAGACGGTCGGCCATTCGACCGAACTCGATCGCGTGCTCGGCTGGGAGGCGAATTTCGCCGGCACCAGCTTCGTCAAACCTCACATGCTGAATGAATTGCGGTTCGGCTCGGAGCTGATGACGATCGTCGCCGACCGCGCCCAGCCTGGCGCGCTCGCCACGATCGGCTATGACGACGACGGCGCCCCGGCGAAGGCCGCTGAATTCGCGATTGTCGAAAAAGGCGTGTTCAGGAATTTCCAGATGGCGCTGGGACAGGCGCATCTCATCGGCCTGTCGCATTCGAACGGCTGCGCCTATGCCGACAGCCCGACGACCTTTCCGATCCAGCGCATGCCGAATATTTCCTTGAAGCCCAATCCTCGGAAGTGCTCTTTTGACGATCTGATCAATGACGTCGAGAACGGGATTTATGTTGTCGGCGCCGGCAGCTGGAGCATCGATCAGCAGCGCGACAATTTCCAGTTCGGCGGGCAGCTCTTCTATGAAATCAAGAACGGCAGGCTCGGCGAGCTGCTGCGCGACGGCGCGTACCAGGGACGCAACACGCAATTCTGGAATTCTCTTTCAGGCCTGTGCGATGAAAGCGCCTATCACCTCGACGGCACCTTCACCTGCGGCAAGGCCGAGCCGGTGCAGCTTGCGCCGGTCTCGCATGGCAGTCCGCCAGCGCTGTTTCGCAACGTGCGCGTGCTGAACACGAGCGACGACGCATAGAGCATGTTTCTTTCCTCAGAAGACACAAAGGCGATCGCCGACAAGGTTCTCGCGCATTCCAAGGCCGACGCCTGCGCGGTGCATATCCAAGGCGGCCTCGATCAAAGTCTGCGCTTCGCACGCGGCGGCGCGACGACCAATCTCGCGAGCGCTGAAGCCAATCTGCGGATTTCGTCGCATGTCGGCGGGCGCATCGGCGCCTGCAGCATCTCGCGCTTTGACGACGACGCTCTCGCCGCCGCGGTCGCGCGTTCGGAAGAGATTGCGCGCATGTTGCCTGTCGATCCGGATTATGTCGCGCCGCTCGGTCCGCAAAATTACGGCTTCGCCAATCGCTATGACGAGGCGACGGCGCATTTGCGACTCGACGCGCTCGCGGGCGCCGCGGCGCGGGTGATCGCGGAAGGCGCGCGGATCGGCGTCGATACTTTCGGCTGCGCTACATCCGCGCGGCGATTCGACGCTTACGCCACGAGCGCCGGGCTCTTCGCCTATGAGCGGCGCAGCGAAATCGATCTCTCGGCCACGGCCCGCAACCGCGCCGATTCATGGTCGGGCTGGGCCGCTGCGCATCACTTCTTCGGCGACCGTCTCGACGCCGAGGCGATCGCCCGCGTCGCCTGTGCGAAGGGCGCGCATGATTCGACGCCCGTCGATCTCGAACCCGGCGCCTATACGGTGGTTCTTGAGCCGGACGCCACGGCTGAACTCGCCTTTTGGCTGATGAGAGCGATGGAGGCGCGCGCGGCGGATGAAGGCAGAAGCTTCTTCGCCCGGCCCGGTGGCGGCGCACTGATCGGCGAAATTCTGTTCGACGAAAAGCTGACGATCCGCGTCGATCCCGCCGATCCGATAGCGCCCGAAGCGGCGGTCGGCTTCGACGGCCTGCCGCATCGCGCCCGCGCCTTTGTCGAGAGGGGCGTCGCGACGACGCTCTATCGCTCGCGCGCCTGGGCGCAACGGACGGGCGCCGAACCGATCCCTTTTGCGCGCAATTTCGTGATGGCGGGCGGCGACGTTACGATCGACGACATGGTCCGTTCGGTGCGGCGCGGCGTTCTGGTGACGAGGCTTTGGTACACCAATATCGTCGAGCCGAAGAGCTTGCTGCTTACCGGCCTCACCCGCGACGGCAATTTTTTCATCGAGAACGGACGCATCGTCGCGCCGATGCGCAACATGCGCTTCAATCAGCGGCTCGGCGAGCTCTTCGCCAATATCAAGGCGCTCGGCCCGACGCGCCGAACCTGGCGCGCGGCGGGCGAAGGCGGCGCGCCGGCGGCGCCGGCGATGCTCGTCGAAGGCTTCAATTTCTCGTCGAAATCAAGCGGTATTTAGCAAATGATAGGCGTCGGGGGCTGAACATGGAAACCAAGGTCGACGAAATCGCCGAGCGCATTTATCGCTTGTCGACATTTGTGCCCGAGATCGCCGCGCCGGCCGGTTTCACCTTCAACCAGTTCCTTATCGACGCCGATGAGCCGTTCCTTTTTCATTGCGGGCCGCGCTCGCTGTTTCCGCCCGTATCGAAGGCGCTGGGCGCGATCACGCCGATCGAAGGGCTGCGCTGGATTTCATTCGGCCATGTCGAAGCCGATGAATGCGGCGCGATGAATCTATGGCTCGCCGCCGCGCCGCAGGCGCAAGTGGTTCACGGTCAGATCGCCTGCATGGTGTCGCTCAACGATCTCGCCGACCGGCCGCCGCGCGCGCTCGCCGACGGCGAGATCATGGACGTCGGCGGAAGGCGGGTGCGCTACATCGATACGCCACATGTGCCGCATGCATGGGAATCGGGGCTGATCTATGAAGAGATCACCCGCACACTCTTTTGCGGCGATCTCTTCACGCAGATCGGCCAAGGGCCGGCGCTCGTCAAAGAGAGCGTGCTGGAAGCCGCAATCGTGGCGGAGAACGCCTTTCAGGCCACGTCGCTGACGCCGGCGACCGGCCCGACCATTCGCATGCTGGCGACGCTCGCGCCGCGTCGGCTCGCTACGATGCATGGTTCCAGTTATGACGGCGATTGCGCCGCGCTGCTTTCGCAGCTCGCCGATTATTATGATGCGGCGCTTGCGGCGAAGAGCCAAACCTCTTCTTAAGAGCGACCGCCATGGCCGGGCTTGTCCCGGCCATCCACGCCGGGACGCTGCGCAATGATTTTGAGAGACGCGCGGCGGCGGCGCGTGGATGCCCGGCACAAGGCCGGGCATGACGCGGAGAGTTTGCGCTGTCATTCCCAACGGGCGGAAGCGTGATCGGGCATCCAGAGCAACGTTGCGAATAATCGATCCTCTGGATCCTCGATCGCGCTCCGCACGTCGGTTAATACCGCCTCCTCCCTATCCTTCTGCGACCGACCTCACCAAAAGGGGGAAGAAGGTGGCCTGCTGCAAGGCGACGCGCATCGACGATATGTCGATCCTGCGGTAAGACATCCAAACCAAACTCGAAGGAATTATGCGTAGCTTCATCGTCGCTCTCGCCGTCGGTCTCGCCGCCCTCTTCCTCGCCGTCGCGCCGGCGCAGGCCGAGAAGCTGCGCATCGCGCTGCAGAAGACCGGCACGCTCGGCTGGGAGCTTGCCGTCATCAAGGCTTTTGGCCTCGGCAAGGAGGCGAAGCTCGACATTGACGTGACCGAACTCGCATCGACCGACGCCGGCAAAATCGCCATTCAGGGCGGCGGCACCGACCTTATCCTATCCGACTGGCTGTGGGTCGCCCGTCAGCGCGCGCAAGGCCAGAAGCTGACCTTCTACCCGCATTCTTGCGCGATCGGCGCGGTGATGACGAAGAATCCGGAGATCAAAAACGTCAGTGATCTCGCCGGCAAGACTCTGGGCGTCGCCGGCGGGCCGCTCGACAAGAGCTGGCTGATGCTCAAGGCCTATGCGCTGAAGGATGGGGTTGACCTCGACAAGAGCGCGACCGTGCTTTATGGCGCGCCGCCGCTCATCGCCGAAAAGGCGCTGCAAGGCGAGATCGACGCCGCGCTCGAATTCTGGAATTTCGCCGCCGATCTCGAAGCGCAAGGCTTTGCCCGCGCCATTGAGCTGACCGACGTCGAAAAGGCGCTCGGCGCCAAGGGCTGCGTCGTCGTCACCGGCTATGTCTTCGACGAAGGCTTCGCCGCAAGGAACAAGGACCCGCTGGCGCGGTTCTTCGCCATGACGAGCAAAGCCAAAAGACTGATCGCGACATCCGACAGGGCCTGGGGCGCGGTCATCGCGCAGCGCCTCGCCAGCAAGGACGCCAGGACGCTCGACGTCTACCGCAAGCGCTATGTCGCCGGCGCGCCGCAGCGCCCGATCGCCGAGGAAGAGGCCGACGCCCGCACGCTCTATGGCGCGCTCGCCGCGGTCGGCGGCGAAAAGCTCATCGGCCCCGGCAAGACGCTCGATCCCGGAACCTTCTACAAAGGCGCCGAGGACAGGCCGAATTGATCCGCCTCCTCTCGCTTGCGGCGCTGCTCCTCCTTTGGCAGATCGGCGCGTCTCTGTCCGATCCGCATCGCCTTCCCGGACCCGCCGCCGTCTTCGAGAAAATCTACGAGGAGGCAATCTCCGGCGCGCTGTTCTTCAATCTCGCGATCACGCTGGCGCGCGTCGTCGCCGCCTTCGCACTCGCCATGAGTTTCGGCGCGGCGATCGGCTATGTCATGGGCCGCAACCGGCTCGTGGACAGGCTGCTCGATCCCTGGCTCGTCACGCTGCTTAATCTTCCAGCGCTGGTCGTCATCGTGCTCGCCTATGTCTGGGCGGGACTGACCGAAGTCGCCGCGATCGGCGCCGTTGCAATCAACAAGCTGCCGAACGCCATCGTCGTCGTGCGCGAAGGCGCCCGCGCGCTCGATCCGCATCTTGAAGACATGGCGCAAGTCTTTCGATTCTCGCCCGCCACGCGGTTTAAGCATCTCGTCCTGCCCCAGCTCGCGCCCTATCTTGCGGCGGCGACGCGCTCGGGCCTGTCGCTGGTGTGGAAGATCGTTCTCGTCGTCGAACTGCTCGGGCGCTCGAACGGCGTCGGCTTCGAGATCAACATGGCCTTTCAGCTCTTCGACATGAAGCTTCTGCTCGCTTACGCGCTTCCTTTCGTCGCGCTGATGCTTAGCGTCGAAGCCTTTCTGGTGCAGCCTCTTGAACGACACGTCTCACGCTGGCGGCGCGGCGTCTCTCGACGTCTCGATCGCGTCTAAGGATTATCATTCGGCGAGCGGACAGCCGCTTCGCGCGCTGGAGGATTTGCGGCTGACGCTGCCTGCCGGACAGGCGGGCGCGGTCGTCGGGCCGTCCGGCTGCGGCAAGACCACGCTGCTGCGGCTCATCGCCGGACTCGACAAGGATTATGTCGGCAGGATTACGCTCCCCGAACATGGTCGGCTCGGCATGGTCTTTCAGGAGCCGCGGCTGCTGCCCTGGCGCAGCGCCGTCGACAATATCCGCATCGCCGCGCCCAATGCGCGCGAAGAAGAGATCGCCGCGCTCCTCGACGAACTCGGACTCGCCGAACATGCGTCGCATTTCCCGCGCGAATTGTCGCTCGGGCTCGCCCGGCGCGTCGCGCTCGCCCGCGCGCTCGCCGTCAAGCCTGACCTGCTGCTGCTGGATGAACCGCTGGTTTCTCTCGACGCCGCCCTCGCTCGCGATCTGCGCGAGATGATCGCGCGGCTAATCGACGAGCGGCGCATCACCACACTGATCGTCACGCACGATCTACGCGAAGCGATTGCGCTGGGAGATCGTCTGTTTCTATTGTCGCCCCGTCCCGCTCGGGTCGTGGCGACGATCGACGCGCCGGCGCCGCGAAGCCAATTGCACGAAGAAGCGGCGGCGAGAATCGAGGCGCAGGCGCTGGCGGCGCTCGCCGCTGCACACGCGGGGTCGCAACGGCAGTCTCATTCGGATACCGGATAATCCATTTGCTTGGACCAGCGTCATTCCTGGCAGGCCGAAGGCCTGACCGGAAATCCAGAGTCACAACAAGAATCATGGATGTTGCTCTGGATTCCCCATCGCGCGCGTTGCGCGCGTCGGGAATGACGCCCGAGCCGTTCAGACCGATTTTGTACCAAACCGAATTAGCGTTTACCGTCGCGCGCCTTACCAGGGCAAGTCTTCGCCGCGATAGTCGAGATAGCGGCGCGTGTCGGCGAGAGTCAGCGACTCGACTGTTCGAATAATGCCGGCGACGCTGTCGCGCACGTGGAGCGTAGCGTTCGGCCCGCCCATGTCGGTGCGCACCCGGCCCGGACTGAGCGCGACGACGATGATTCCTTCCGGCCTCAGATCGTCGGCGAGACATTGCGCGATTTTGTTCAGTCCCGCCTTTGAGGCGCGGTAGGCGACGTTGAACGTCCCGTCGAGCGACATCGAGCCCAATCTGCTGGTCATCAATACGATGCGGGGATGGGCGCTGCGCTTCACATACGGCAGGAAGGCCTGAACGACGCGCAACGGGCCGAGCGCATTGACGGAAAGAAGATCGAGGGCGCCGTCGAAATCCATGTCGGTCGAGGATTGGCGTTGCGGCCCATAGGCGCCGGCGTTGGCGATCAGCATGTCGATCGGATCGGCAACCTGCGCGGCGGCGGCGCTGATCGCCGCCGCGTCGCGAACGTCAAATTGCAAGGGCGTCGCCTGCGGCGCCGCCGCTTCGAGCGCGGCGAGGCCCGCCGCGCTGCGCACGCTTGCGGTCACGCGCTCGCCCCGCGCCGAAAGCTGACGCGCGGCCTCCAATCCAATGCCGCGGCCCGCGCCGACGATGAGCCAGTGAGACATGGCGCTCCTCGCGCGCTGTCAATTCTCGCCGGCATCTTACTTAGCGCGCGCCGCGAATTAAGTGCGCCAAATCCGGCTTGTTTGAATCTTGCGAGCCAGGAGGCTCGCCAACGCTCCTCTGACCGATTCAGTTATTTCATGGCGTCGCCTTGGCTCGCGACCGCAGAGAGCAGGCGCGCCTCTCACGCGGCGGCGCAGCCGCCACCGCCCGATTGTCGCGACGCCTTTGGAAAGGTCACATCGCCGCCGGCGAATGCGCCGACTCGATGTGCGCGACGCCTTCGCGCACCGCCGCCTGCACCTTCTCGAAGGCGCGCACCTCGATCTGGCGCACCCGCTCGCGCGAGACCCCGAATTCCTCGGACAGGGTTTCGAGCGTGACGGGATCGTCGGCAAGACGCCGCGCCTCGAAGATGCGCCGCTCGCGCGGGTTGAGCACGTCGAGCGCGCCGCGCAGCGCCTTGAGGCGATTTTGGCTTTCCTCCTGGGCGACAAGCAGATGTTCTTGATCGACGCTGTCATCGACCAGCCAATCCTGCCATTCGCCTTCGCCCTCTTCGCGCAGCGGCGTGTTGAGCGAGGCGTCGCCGCCCATGCGGCGGTTCATATCGATGACGTCCTGCTTGGACACGCCGAGCCGATGCGCGATTTTCTCGACGTTTTCGGGCCTGAGGTCGCCTTCCTCGAAGGCGGAGATGCGGCTCTTGGCCTTGCGCAGATTGAAGAACAGCTTCTTCTGGCTCGCGGTCGTGCCCATTTTGACGAGCGACCATGAGCGCAGAATATATTCTTGAATCGAGGCGCGGATCCACCACATCGCATAGGTGGCGAGGCGGAAGCCGCGGTCGGGCTCGAAACGCTTGACCGCCTGCATGAGGCCGACATTGCCTTCCGAGACGATCTCGCCAATCGGCAGGCCGTAGCCGCGATAGCCCATGGCGATCTTGGCGACGAGCCGCAGATGCGACGTGATCAGCTCTTGCGCGGCCTTCGGGTCCTCATGCTCGCGCCAGCGCTTGGCGAGCATATATTCCTGCTGCGGCTCCAACATTGGGAACCGCCTGATTTCAGACAGATAGCGCGAGAGGCCGTCTTCTGAAACGATGGGCAAGGCATTCGCCATGAGTCCCTCCTGACGAACTCCCGACCGCGGCGAGTCCGCAAAGCGCGAGTCACGAAACGTCGACCGCGACAGGAGGTCATTATAGGGCGCCGCCTAGGGTCTCGAAAATGACGATTGCGTGAAGGGAGGCTAAAGCGCGGATTAAGTTTCAGCAATGTGAACAACGGTTAAAAAAGTCGCTCAGGCGACCTTCGCCGCGAACAGAGGCAAGAAAATCGTTTCGAGCATTGTTAAATCGAGTTTTTTTGAGGCGCCGTCGATATCGAAACCGACGATGTCGCCCGCTTCATCGAGCTCGACATTGACGCCGGTGATGATGTCGTGCGTTTCCATTCCGGGCGAAGACGTCAACTCGATATAAAGACTGCCCGTCTCCGGGTAGTAGTTGAGCTTCATGGCGCTTCTTTCCGATGCAAGCGCGTTGGCTTCGTCAATGACGCGCTTTCAAGCAGCTCAACGCCAACGTCATTTCGACATCCCGCCGAGCACGCCGCGCAGAATCTGGCGCGCGATCTGCGTGCCTGCGGAGCGCGCCGCCGATTGAATCGCAGCGCGCGCCGCGAGTTCGGCCGGCGACATGCGCTTTCTGTCGCCCTTGCCGAAAATGCCGCCCAAAATGCCGCCAAGCGTGCCGAGCAGGCCGCCGCCCGCCGCGCCGCTCTCCGCTTCGCCCTTCCCAGCGCGCGCCTGGAGCTTTTCGAAGGCGGATTCGCGATCGATCATCGTGTCGTATTTTCCGGCGAAAGGGCTCGCCGCCATGATCGCCTCGCGCTCCTGCGGCGATATCGGCCCGACGCGCGCCGACGGCGGCACGATCAGCGTCCGTTCGACGACTTCGGGCGTTCCCTTGGCGTCGAGCATCGACACCAGCGCTTCGCCGACGCCGAGCTGCATGATCGCCTCGGCTTCCTCTAGGCTGCGATTGTCGCGAAAGGTCTCCGCGGCGGCGCGCACCGCCTTTTGATCGCGCGGCGTGAAGGCGCGCAGCACATGTTGAATGCGGTTGCCGAGCTGACCGAGCACCGTGTCCGGCACGTCAATCGGATTTTGAGTGACGAAATAGACGCCGACGCCTTTGGAGCGGATGAGCCGCACAACCTGTTCGATGGCCGAAAGCAGCGCCTTCGGCGCATCATTGAAGAGAAGATGCGCCTCGTCGAAAAAGAAGACGAGCTTCGGCTTGTCGAGGTCGCCGACTTCCGGCAGCGTTTCGAACAGTTCGGAAAGCATCCAAAGAAGAAAGGTCGCGTAAAGTCGAGGCGCACGCATTAATCTGTCTGCGGAGACGATATTGATCACCCCGCGTCCGTCTCGATCGACGCGCAGGAAATCCATAATGTCGAGCGCCGGCTCGCCGAAGAATTTCTCGCCGCCCTGCGATTCCAGCACCAGCAGCTGTCGCTGAATAGCGCCGACGCTCGCCGATGCGACATTTCCATATTTCGCCCTGTATGTCGCCGCGTTCTCGGCGACATGAGCGAGCATCGCGCGCAGATCCTTAAGATCGAGCAGCAGCAGGCCCTGCTCGTCCGCCGCCTTGAATACGACATTGAGAACGCCTTCTTGCGTGTCGTTGAGATCGAGCAGACGCGACAGCAACAGCGGGCCCATCGCGGAAATCGAGGCGCGAACCGGATGTCCCTGCTCGCCGAAAACGTCCCAGAAGACGACAGGAAAACGGTCCGGCTCATAGGCGACGCCAATCTCCTTGGCGCGCGCGACGAAGGCCGGCTTGCCGTCGCCAGGCTGCGACAGTCCGGCGAGATCGCCTTTGACGTCGGCGAGAAAGACCGAGGCGCCGGCGTTGGAGAAGCCCTCGGCGAGAAGCTGCAAGGAGACGGTCTTGCCACCACCGGTCGCGCCCGCGATCAATCCATGACGATTGCCGAGTGCGAGCGTAAGGTATCGATAATCGCGCGGTTTCCCGTCCTTTACGCTTGCGCCGACGAGTATTTTGCCCGGAACCGCGTTGGGAGCGTCGCTCATGGTGAAGCGCTTTCGCAATTTAGGAATCGGAATGCGGCAAGCTACACCATCGGAGCCGCGTGCGCATGTTTCGGGCGGTTCGCTCCTGCTTAGGCTCCGGCAGCGCTTGGCGAACGGCGACAGGCGGGATAAGTTCGCCGCCCGGGAGAACGTCCAATGAAGCTACGCTTGGCGATGGTCGGCATTATCGCCGCCGTCGGAGTCGTGCAGGCGGTCGGCGCGACGAAGCTGCGACCGACGCCTTCGAAGCTGGCGCAAGCCGTCAATCTTGAGAACCGGCGTCTCGTGCCGCTGAAGAGCTTCGAGATCGTCATGACGGCGAAGGACAAGACCTCGGAAACCATAGTCGCCAAGATCGATAGGCCGGTCGCCGCGGGCGATCACGCGCAATTTCCGATCACTGGCGCTGCGGGCTGTCTTTTTGAGGCGCGCTGGGCGTTCGATGACGCGAAAGATTCGGGCGACGTGGACTTGTGCAATAACGCCCGTATAGTTTTCGCTGACTGACCGGCTCGCGCTCCGCCCGCGGAGCGAATGCGGCGACTCGCCGCCCATGAAAACAATCACAGGAAACGCACGATGGCCAACGGATCGAAGGGTGGCGCAAAGGGACTGAAGCGCGGCGCAAAAGGCGCACAATCCGCGAGCGGGCCGGGCGTCTCAAGGCCGCTGCTGATCGGCGTCGGCGCCGTCTTCGCGGCGGTTTTCGTCGCTTTCGTTTACTTCACCAGCGGCAAGCCGACGGGTCCGACGGAGACGATTGGCGGCCCGTTTCAGCTCACCGCCCATACCGGACAGCAGGTGACCGAACAGGATTTCCTCGGCCGGCCATTCCTGGTCTTTTTCGGCTATACGCATTGTCCCGACATTTGTCACACGACTCTTTTCGAAATGTCGGAAATCCTGCGGGCGATGGGACCGGATACGAAGGTCGGCGCGCTGTTCGTCACCGTCGATCCTGAGCGAGACACGCCCGAAGTCCTGAAAGACTATCTCTCCAATTTCGATCCGCGCATCATTGGCGTCACCGGGCCGCGCGCCTCGATCGATCCCGTGCTGCGCGAATACCGCATCTTCTCGAAACGCGCGGGAGACAAGGACGAAGATTATTCCGTCGACCACACCACTGTCGTCTATCTGATGGACAAGAACGGCCGTTTTGTCGCGCCGTTCAACGTGGCGCGACGCCCAGCGGACGCCGCGCGCGAGCTTCAGCGCTATCTGTAGCGCTCGCGGTCTATGAGCGGAGAGCGGCGCCAAAGGCGCCGCGCAAGCGAAATATTTTTGTCCGCCTGCAATTTTCGAACTCGCGACTCATGCGGCCTTTGCGGTAGCATGTGAATCATGCTGCGACTGCTGCGCGAAGGACCGGCGCCGAATGGCGCGTCGATTCTAACACTAGTTCACGCGGGTGAACCAATTCACGTCGCTCTGCGCCGATCGCAGAATGCGCGACGATTCACCTTGCGCGTGCGCTTCGCCGCGCGCGACGCGGTGTTGACCATGCCACAGCGGGCGTCCTTGCGCGATGCGCGCGATTTCGCTCAGCGCCACGCCGCCTGGATCGCCGCGCGTCTTAACAGACTGCCCGAAACCATTCCCTTCGCGCATGGTTCGATCACGCCGCTGCGCGGCGTCGATCACATGATCGCCCATCACCCGGAACGCCGCGGCGTCACCTGGGTCGAGCCGCGGAACGACTGTGAGGTTCCCTTCGCGCTTTGCGTCGCCGGTCAGGCGGCGCATGTGCATCGACGCGTTCAGGATTATTTCAAGCGAGAGGCGCGCCACGACCTCGAGGAGGCGGTCGCCCGCCATACCGCCGCGCTGAGCCTGCCGCCGCGCGGGGTTGGCCTTCGCGATCCGATCAGCCGCTGGGGGTCGTGCTCGGCCTCAGGCTCGCTCAATTTTTCGTGGCGGCTGATCATGGCGCCGCCCTTCGTTCTCGACTATCTCGCCGCCCATGAGGTGGCGCATCTCGCGCACCTCGATCACTCGCCGCGATTCTGGAAGCTGACGCGGCGGCTGTGCGCCGATACGGATCGCGCCGAAGCCTGGCTCTCGGCGCATGGCGCGCATCTGCATAAATACGGAGCCAGGGCGCGATGATCGGCCGGCGCAGCCTGCTCGGGCTCGCCCTGCTCCTGCCGCTGTTGGAGGCCGCGCCGGCGCTGGCCGAAGCGCCGCGACGACGCCTGCTGGTTCTCGATTTCGAATTGATCGACACGTCGAACGAACCGGTCGACCAAAGCGCCGAACATGCGAAAAGACTGGCGCGCGCGCGTGACGACATCGGCGCGGGCCTCGCCGCGCGAGGCGTCTATGACGTCGTCGATCGGGCGCCGATCGCTGCGGATCTCGACGCGATCCTCAAACGGACTTACATTCGTACCTGCAACGGCTGCGAACTGTCGCTTGCTGCAAAAGCCGGCGCCGATCTCGTGCTCACGGGCGTCGTCAACAAGGTCAGCACGCTTATTCTCAGCATGGGCGTTTCGATCGCGCGCGCCTCGACGGGCGAATTGATCTATCATCAAGGTTTCGATTTTCGCGGCGACAATGACCAATCCTGGGCGCGCGCGACGAAATTCTTCGTCGATCGCATCGCCCGCGACCCGCCGGTTTGAGCGAAGGAGGCCCGCATGAGCCAGAGCGCTGGCTGTGAACCGACGGCGACGTCGCGCCCGCCCTGGTCCATGGTGGCTCAGGCCCGCGCGCGCGGCGCGCTGCTTGATGAGCTGGTGAGCCGTGCGCAGGCGCTGCCGCCCATTCGCATGGGCGTCGTCCATCCTTGCGACACGCGGTCGATTGAAGGCGCGATCGCGGCGCGCGATAGAGGGTTGATCGTTCCGACCCTTATCGGACCTCGGGCGAAAATCGAAGCGGCGGCGCATGCCAGCGGCGTCTCGCTCGAAGGCGTCGAGATCGTCGACGCGCCGCATAGCCACGCCGCCGCCGACGAAGCGGTAGAGTTCGTGCGTCGCGGCCGTCTGCACGCTTTGATGAAAGGCGCGCTGCATACCGACGAATTGATGACCGCAGTGGTGCGCGACGGCGCCGGGCTGCGAACGGATCGCCGGATCAGCCATGTCTTCGTCATCGACGCGCCGAGCTACCACAAGCTGCTGCTCGTCACCGACGCCGCGATCAACATCGCGCCTACGCTCGACATCAAGCGGGATATCGTCCGCAACGCCGTCGACCTCGCCCATGCGATCGGCATCGAGCGTCCCAAGGTGGCGCTGCTTTCGGCGGTAGAGACAGTCGAAGGCAAAATCCCGTCGACCATCGAGGCGGCGGCGCTCTGCAAAATGGCGGATCGCGGCCAGATCGTCGGCGCCGAGCTCGACGGGCCGCTCGCTTTCGACAACGCCATTTCGCGCGACGCCGCCGAGGCGAAGCATATCGAATCGGAAGTGGCCGGGGACGCCGACATTCTCGTCGCGCCTGATCTTGAAGCAGGCAATATTCTCGCCAAGCAGCTCGTCTTCCTCGGCGGCGCCGATACGGCGGGTCTGGTGCTCGGCGCGCGCGTCCCGATTGTTCTGACGAGCCGCGCCGACGACATCGATTCACGCGTCGTTTCTTCGGCGCTAGCGCAGATTTTCACCCACCGGCCCCGCGCCGCGCCTTAGAGCGCGTGATCTGGCGTTCTCGACAGAACGCCCCCCGCGTGGCAGAACCCGGCGCAAGAATTCCCGGCGTGAACGGCCCATCTAAGCCCTCATGCTGAGGAGGCTCCGCACGAGCCGTCTCGAGGCACGAGGGCATAGGCCGCGCATTCATCGCGTCCTCGTCCTTCGAGACGCCCGCGCCCAAGTCGGGTAAGCCGGACTTGGGCGCCGGCTCCTCAGGATGAGGACGCAATGGGCGTCGCCAAAATCGAAACCGTCATGACCGACATCGCCAAACTCGAAGAAGATACGCTGCGCCAAATCGACGAGGCCGCCGACGAAACGGCGCTTGAGGCCGTGCGCCTCGCCGCGCTCGGCAAGAAGGGCGCAATCTCGGCGCTGCTCGCGAGCTTGGGCAAAATGTCGCCCGAGGACCGCAAGACCGAGGGCGCCAAGATCAATGCGCTCAAAGACAAGGCGGTTGAAGCCATCGCCGCGCGACGCGAGGCGCTCGCCGGCGCGGCGCTCGAAGCGCGGCTTAAGGCCGAGACCCTCGATGTGACCTTGCCGGCGCCGGCCAGTCCGCTGGAGCGCGGGCGCATCCATCCGATCTCCCAGGTCACCGACGAACTCTCGATCATCTTCGCCGATATGGGCTTCGCCGTCGCCGAAGGGCCCGACATCGAGAGCGACGACTACAATTTCACCAAGCTCAACTTCCCCGAGGGACATCCAGCGCGGGAAATGCAGGACACTTTCTTTCTCGCGCCGGCGGGCGGCGAGAAACGGCTGCTGCGCACCCATACGAGCCCGGTACAGGTGCGCACCATGCTGTCGCAGAAGCCGCCGATCCGGGTCATCTGCCCCGGCCGGGTCTATCGCTGCGACTTCGACCAGACTCACACGCCGATGTTCCATCAGATCGAAGGCCTCGTCATCGACGAGACGACGCATCTTGGGCATCTCAAATGGACGCTCGAAGAATTTTTAAAGAGCTTCTTCGAGGTGAAAGGCGTGAAGCTGCGTTTTCGTCCCTCCTTTTTCCCCTTCACCGAACCGTCGATGGAGGTCGACGTTCAGTGCCGGCGCCAGGGCGGCGAAATCCGCTTCGGCGAAGGTGAGGACTGGATGGAGATTTTGGGCTGCGGCATGGTGCATCCCAATGTGCTCAGAAATTGCGGCATCGATCCCGACCGCTATCAGGGCTTCGCCTTCGGCGTCGGCGTCGACCGGCTGGCGATGCTCAAATATGGCATGTCGGACCTGCGCGCCTTCTTCGACGCCGACACGCGCTGGCTGGAGCATTATGGGTTCAGGCCGCTCGACTTCCCGTCGCTCGCGGGCGGGTTGAGCGGGTAACGACAATCTCTCCGCGTCATGGCCGGGCTCGTCCCGGCCATCCACGTCACGCCGAACAGTAATTGAGACACGAAACTAGAATGGCGCCGCTCTCCTTCATCAATGTCGAAGTGCTTGGCGTGGATGCCCGCGACAAGCGCAGGCATGACGAGCCCTTGGCGCCGACGCTCGACAACTTCAAAGTTCGCAACTGATGAAATTCACCCTCTCCTGGCTTAAAGAACATCTCGACACGTCGGCTTCGCTTGGCGAGATCGTCGAAACGCTGACGCGCATCGGCCTCGAGGTCGAACATGTGCATGACCCCGCCGCGCAGCTGAAAGACTTCACCATCGCGCGCGTGATCGAGGCGAAGCCGCATCCCAACGCCGATCGCCTGCGCGTCTGCATGGTCGATACGGGAAGCGGCGCGCCGGTGCAGGTGGTCTGCGGCGCGCCCAACGCCCGCACCGGCATGAAGAGCGTCTTCTCGCCGCCAGGCACTTACATTCCCAGCAAGAAGATCACGCTCGGCAAGGGCGTCATCCGCGGCGTCGAGTCGCTCGGCATGCTCTGCTCTTCGGCCGAACTCGAACTGTCCAACGATCATGAAGGAATCATCGATCTGCCCGAGGACGCGCCGGTCGGCGCCATCTACGCGCAATGGGCCGGGCTCGACGATCCGATCATTGAGATCAATCTGACGCCCAATCGCCCCGACGCCGCCGGCGTGCATGGCGTCGCGCGCGATCTCGTCGCGGCGGGCCTCGGCGTTCTCAAGGAGAAGGACATTCTGCCGGTCGAGGGCAAATTCCCCTGCCCCGTCGGCGTGACGCTCGATTTTTCGCATGAAGACAAGCATCTCGCGCCCTTCTTCGGCCTGCGCCTGGTGCGCGGCGTCAAGAATCGACAAAGCCCCGCCTGGCTTCAGGCGCGCTTGCGCGAAATCGGCCTTCGCCCGATCAACGCGCTGGTCGACGTCACGAATTTCTTGACCTTCGATCGCGCGCGCCCGCTTCACGTCTTCGATGCGAAGAAGGTGAAGGGCGATCTCGTCGTGCGGCGCGCGAAGCAGGGCGAGACTCTGCTGGCGCTCGACGGACGGACTTATGAGCTCGATGAGAACATGGTCGTCATCTGCGACGACAATGGCCCTGAATCGCTTGCCGGCGTCATGGGCGGCGAGGCGTCAGGCTGTGATGAGAACACCACCGAGGTGCTGATCGAAACGGCGCTGTGGGACCCGATGAATATCGCCCACACCGGCCGCAAACTCGGCATTGTCACCGATGCGCGTTATCGCTTCGAGCGCGGCGTCGACCCGGCCTTTGCGCTTCCCGGCATTGAACTGGCGACGCAGCTCGTGCTCGAGCTCTGTGGCGGCGAGCCGTCGGAACTCTTGCTCGCCGGATCCGTTCCACGCGAGCCGCGCGTCATCGACTTCCCCTGGAGCGAGATCAAGCGGCTCGCCGGGATCGACGTCGCGCCCGCGCAAGCGACGGTCATTCTCGAACGTCTCGGCTTTACCGTCGAAAAGCGCGGCGACGCCGGCGCGCGCATCAGCGTCCCTTCATGGCGTCCGGACATCGAGGGCAAGGCCGACATCGTCGAGGAAGTCGTCCGATTGATCGGCGTCGACAATGTGCCCTCGACGCCGCTGCCCCGCGCTGAAGGCGTCGCGGCGCCCGTGCTGACCATGATGCAGAAGCGCGCCCGCAACGCCCGCCGTTCGCTCGCCGGCCAGGGTCTTGTCGAGGCGGTGACGTGGTCCTTCGTCTCGAAAGAACAGGCGGAAGCCTTCGGCGGCGGCGCGCCGGCGCTGGCGCTGGCCAATCCGATCGCCGCCGATCTTTCCGACATGCGGCCAAGCCTGCTGCCTGGCCTTGTCGCCGCCGCCGCACGCAACGCCGCACGGGCCCTGGGCGATCAGAACCTCTTCGAAGTCGGCCAGATCTTTCTCGACGCCACTGAGACCGGCCAGCGCCTAGCCGCGGCTGGCGTGCGGCGCGGACTCGCTGGCGCCGGGCGTCACTGGTCCGCGACAGCGCGGGAAACCGGCGCCTTCGACGCCAAGGCCGACGCCATGGCGTTGCTCGGCGCGCTCGGCGTTCCGACCGGCGGCCTGCAGATCGTTCCCGGCGGGCCGGCGTGGTTTCACCCCGGCCGTTCGGCGACGCTGCAATTCGGGCCGAAGACGGTCGTCGGCCATTTCGGCGAATTGCATCCGCGCGCCCTCAAAACGATGGACGTTGAGGGACCGGTCGCGGCTTTCGAGATCATTCTCGACGCGCTCCCCGCGCCCAAGGCGAAGCCGACGAAAATCAAGCCGAAGCTGGAGATATCCGATCTGCAGCCGGTCTCGCGCGACTTCGCCTTCATCGTCGATCGCGCCGCGCGCGCGGGCGATCTGGCGAAAGCCGCCCAAGGCGCGGACAAAGCCTTGATCGTCGATGTCGCCGTCTTCGACCTCTACGAAGGGAAAGGCGTGCCGGAGGGCAAGAAGTCGATCGGCCTCGCCGTCACTTTGCAGCCGCGCGAGAAGACTCTGACCGACGCGGAAATCGAAGCGATCGCGCAGAAGATCGTTTCAGAGGCGGAAAAGAAATGCGGCGCGACGCTGAGGGGATGACTGACATGCTTCGCGTGGGTCGTCATTGCGAGCGAAGCGAAGCAATCCAGAACCGCGGCGCCGCCGCAGGATTGCTTCGTCGCTGGGCGCCTCGCAATGACGCCCTGTTGGTCGCCACATTGCTATGCCTTCTCGCTCTTCCCGCCTTCGCAGCGCCAAGATCGATCGCCGACTGCGAGAAAATTCAGGAGGCCGACGCCTACAACCGCTGCCTCGCGTCTTTCGGGCCGACGCGCGGCCAGCGCGGCGCGACCTATCCGGGCGTCGCCAGCGAAGGCGTTCATGGCGGCGCCGGCCGTAGCGCCTATCGCGCTGCGCCGCGTTACGGCGGCGCGCAGTTTTCTTATCGGCGCGGCGGCCGGATGCGGATGGAGTTCACGCCGGGGCGGCGGTGAGGAGAGCCGCGCAGCGACCCGGATATTCGCCCGTTACTGGATGCTCGTCCAAAAAGAGCGCAGAACCGGCGACCGGTCACGGTCAGATTCGGGGTTATTTCGTCCCCGCCGACGAATAGGAACGCACGTCGGCCGACCCGACGACGAGAACGCAAGATGCAGGGTTTCGGAACGTCGATTCAGCACAAGGATTTCGTTTCTTTCACGCCGCCGCCTACATTACCTTCAACGATCAACGCCATCTCATCTCAGCAAGAGACGCATCGAGCTTTTCGGGCCTCGGCCATCGACACATGGCTTGCGGCCGCTGCAGCGCCATGAGCGCTGCTGTCGCCGACGAACATTTCGCGTCTGTCATATGGCGCCCCGTGACAAAGCCCTCGCAACGCTTACGCCATTTGCGGTCGCGCACGCTGCGTCTGTCCTACCGTGGACTGTTGTTGCTGCTTAGAGCGTTCACCTGTCTTCGCGCTAGCGGCGCGAGCGCCACCTTCGAGCCAGGCCTTCAAGTTCGGATCGAGACGCTCGGCGGAAAGCTTCTCATAGAGCGCCAGATTCGCTGGCGAGAGCGCGTCGCGCCACTGCCCGCGGCGCGCCATCTTGAAAAACGCGTTGGCGTCGCTCCATTCGCCCAAATGCGCGCCCGGCGCGACTTCTTCGCCGATCGTCTTCATAGCGTCGAAGCGGCCGGCGGCGACGAGCGACGGCCATATTGCCTCGTCAATGGGAATCCCGAGAAACGCGCTCAGCTGGCGCATCTCTTTGTCGAGATCGTCGCACAAATCGGCATAGTGCAAGAAGGCGATATTATTCAGCGTACGGAATTTCCAAAAGCTGCGCATAAAGTAGAACGCCGAGCCCCAAGGAAAACCGTCTTCCATCCAAGGCATTTCGGGCGTCGTCAGCCAGATGGGGAACAACAAGTTGGGATCGTTCGGGAACGGAAGACTCTCGCCCGGCGCGCCCAACCGATTCATGATCTCGGCCACGGTCTCGTCGGAGAGATTGCCGACATGGTCCATCATCGACAGGAAAGCGTCGCGCGGATCGCGGCCACAGACGACGTAAGATACGCGCGCATCGAAGGGAAGGCCGTCGAGCGGCGTGTGGGTTTTGATGATGCGGCGGAAAGGCTGCGCGTCGAAGTCGGCGACGACTTCATCGATCGGCTGCGCCAATCGGTCGAGCCAGCGCGAAAGGCGCGTCAGCGGCTGTGGCAGCGTCGCGCTCTGATGCACGAGGACCGCACACAGCATCTGCGTCCAGGTCGTGCCGCACTTGGGCGGCGAGCAGACGATGATGTCGCCCGCGCGCAGGACGAAGCTGTTCCAACGTGCGCTGTCATAGACAACGCCGGTGTAAACGTGGGTGCGCGTCGGCGTGCTCATCGTGAGCCCGAATATCGAGGACGACCGTGTCGAAAAAACGAAGCATCCCTGTCAATTTCAGGTAGCGCTCGTGGAACGACTTGCGCTGTCTCTAACGAACTCTGGAGATTCGGTATGTGATATGGGCGTCGGCTCATCTGCAATTGCCGCCCTAAAGCACGGTCGAAAAGGCTTTGGATGCAATGTCGTTGAAGACGACCTATCGATCGCGTGGGATAGAATATTCCATTTGCGCGCAGGCGTGGTGACAACACAGTGAATGGATAAGCACGTGTATGACCCAACAAAGCCGCATGGCGGTCATCGGCGACAATGAAGGCTTTCTATCCGCATCTGGGCGGATTGGAGCATCAACTCACATGCGCCGGATTGACTGCGAGTTTGTGACCATCCTGTCCAGACTGACGGGCGCTTGCAAGACCTTGGCGCCGGCGAACGCGACGCCGAGCGTTGAAAATTGTCGCGATTCCCGTCATCGAGACGCGCCTTCTCCCGTCGTATCTCGCGCTCGTTACAACCAAAAGCACTACGCTGTTGATGTGACTGGCGGTGGCCGAAGCGCCGCGATTATCCGCAAGATGTTCGCGAACAGGTCTCGTGAAATGGCCGCCGCGATCTGGAAGACCACATAGCGGGCGTGACCGACGACCTTCGCGCCGAACTTGATCAGCCTATCCTTGAGCGTCGTCGGCGACCAATCTTCGATCGGTTCCGGCTTCGTCAGCGCGCGGAGGAAATTGCCGCGGCCGTACGCGAGCGCGTGAAGCTGAAGGCGAACGGCTTTGGCGGCGAAGGAGCGACAAGAAGGCCGCGTCCAATTGAGCGCGATTTTCAATTCGGTTTTCCGCCGCCCCGGTTTTTTCGCTCAAATTCGTGACGCGTTCATCGCTTTCCATTTAGCTTAAACTTGGCTTTAAGCTCCCCGACTAGGGGCGTAACCGGAGCGGTGACTAAAATCAGCGAACAAATTTTCCCCTTGGCAAACCGCTCACGCCCCCTTAAATAAGGCCCTCCGGGGCTGGCCAATCGACCTGCGGCCCCGTTTTCAGATTTGAGCTTCCGCCTCGACCCAAGTCGGTTCAAGGACTTAGGAAAAGGCGGCGGATAGGCCGGCGGACCCGGGGTTCCCCCTCGTGTCTTGTCCGGCCATGTCCTGTCCGAGACTGCCGGCGCGCGCAAGGGGCTTTTTAGGCCCTGCAGCGGCTCAATCGGCCCGATGAGGACGGAGCGATCCGTCGTCTTGAAGGCGGCCTGCATAGACGGGGAAACCGGAATTTTAATGGCGCAGACGGCTCGCCCCGCAAGCGTCCTTCAAGTTTGGTTCGCGCCCCTTCAACCGCCGCGGTTCGCCCGCGACGGGGACAGGATCTACGGCGCCGCTCGCCCCAAACGAGCGGCATGTCGCAGCCGGCGGGATTTTCCCGCCAGTTAGAGAGAGCAACCGTGGACAGAGCGGAGAAACAGGAAGCGGTCGCGGCGCTGCGCGAAGTCTTTTCGAAGACCGGCGTCGTCGTCGTCGCCCACTACTCCGGCCTGACCGTGGCCCAGCTGCAGAACCTGCGCAAGCAGGCCCGCAACGCTGGCGCGACGGTTCAGGTCGCCAAGAACCGCCTCGCCAAGATCGCTCTCGATGGCGCCGACGTCGCCTCCATCGCGCCCCTGCTCAAGGGGCCGACCCTGATCGCCTATTCGGACGATCCGGTGGCGGCGCCGAAAGTCGCCGTGGCCTTCGCCAAGGATCACAACAAGTTTGTCATCCTCGGCGGCGCCATGGGCAAGACTGCTCTGAATCCGGACAGCGTCAAGTCGCTTGCGACGATGCCGTCCCTTGACGAACTGCGCGGCAAGCTCGTGGGCCTCATCCAGGCGCCCGCGACCAAGATCGCTCAGCTCTCCACCGCGCCGGCCGCCAAGCTGGCGCGCGTGTTCGGGGCCTACGCCAAACGAGACGCGGCCTAAGAGGCCATCACGCAGAACCAAATTCAAAGGACGTCAATCATGGCAAATCTGGAAAAAATCGTCGAAGACCTTTCGGCGCTTACCGTTCTCGAGGCGGCCGAGCTCGCCAAAATGCTTGAAGAGAAGTGGGGCGTCTCAGCGGCCGCGGCCGTCGCCGTCGCCGCCGCTCCTGGCGCCGGCGGGGGCGGCGCCGCCGCTCCTGCCGCCGAGGAGAAGACCGAGTTCAACGTGATCCTGGCCGCGGCCGGCGAGAAGAAGATCGAGGTCATCAAGGAGGTCCGCGCGATCACCGGCCTCGGCCTGAAGGAGGCCAAGGATCTGGTCGAAGGCGCGCCCAAGCCCGTCAAGGAAGGCGCGAGCAAGGAAGAGGCCGAGAAGATCAAGGCCGCGCTCGAAAAGGCCGGCGCCAAGGTCGATCTCACCTAAGTTTTTCCGCCGCGCTTTTCGCGCGGCGCTGCGATCGCCGCAGCCTCGGCAAGCCGGGGCTGCGGCCAACAAACAACAAGGCGCTCACGGACGCGGGAATTACGCCGCGATGAAGAACGCCTGACGGGCAAAGGACGTCTCGCAGCGGGACGGTCGGCCCCCATGAAGAAAGAGGCTCGAAAGGCGACATGGCTCAGACGTCGGCGAGAAAGTTCACCGGTCGCAAGCGCATCCGCAAATTCTTCGGTCATATCCGCGAAGCCGCGGAAATGCCCAATCTGATCGAGGTCCAGAAGGCCTCCTACGATCAGTTCCTGCTTGTCGACGAGCCGAAGGGCGGCCGTCCTGACGAGGGGCTGCAGGCTGTCTTCAAGTCCGTCTTTCCGATCTCCGACTTTTCGCAGGTCTCCCTGCTCGAATTCGTGCGCTACGAATTCGAAGCGCCGAAATATGACGTCGACGAATGCCGCCAGCGCGGCATGACCTACGCCGCGCCGCTCAAAGTGACGCTGCGGCTGATCGTGTTCGACGTCGATCCCGACACCCAGGCGAAGTCGGTCAAGGACATCAAAGAGCAGGACGTCTACATGGGCGACATGCCCTTCATGACGTCGAACGGCACCTTCATCGTCAACGGCACCGAACGCGTCATCGTCTCCCAGATGCATCGCTCGCCGGGCGTGTTCTTCGACCACGACAAGGGCAAGAGCCATTCCTCGGGCAAGCTGCTGTTCGCCGCCCGCATCATTCCCTATCGCGGCTCCTGGCTCGACATCGAATTCGACGCCAAGGATATTGTCTATGCGCGCATCGACCGTCGCCGCAAAATTCCGGTGACGTCGCTGCTGTTCGCGCTCGGCCTCGACGGCGAAGCAATTCTGTCGACCTTCTACAAGACGATCGCCTACACGCAGGACGGCGAGAACTGGCGCATGCCCTTCGACGCCGAACGCATCAAGGGCGTGAAGGCCGTCGCCGACATGATCGACGCCGACACCGGCCAGGTCATTCTCGAAGCCGGCAAGAAGCTCGCCGTGCGCGCCGCGCGTCAGCTCGCCGAAAAGGGCGTGAAGGCGATTCGAGTCGCGCCCGAGGACCTCTACGGACAATATCTCGCACAGGACCTCTTCGATCCGGAGACCGGCGAGATTTTTGCCGAAGCCGGCGACGAAATCACCGCCAAGACGCTGCCGTCGCTGATCGAAAAAGGCTTCGACGAACTGCCGGTTCTCGACATCGATCACATCAATGTCGGCCCTTACATCCGCAATACGCTTGCGGTCGACAAGAATTCGAACCGCGAGGAAGCGCTGTTCGACATTTATCGCGTCATGCGTCCGGGCGAGCCGCCGACGATGGACACGGCGGAAGCCATGTTCCATTCGCTGTTCTTCGATCCGGAACGATACGACCTCTCGGCGGTCGGCCGCGTCAAGATGAACATGCGCCTCGATCTCGACGCGCCGGACACGACGCGCACGCTGCGTCGCGAAGACATCATCGCCGTCGTCAGGGCGCTCGTTGATCTCCGCGATGGCCGCGGCGAGATCGACGACATCGACCATCTCGGCAACCGCCGCGTACGCTCGGTCGGCGAATTGATGGAGAATCAGTATCGCCTGGGCCTGCTGCGCATGGAGCGCGCGATCAAGGAGCGCATGTCGTCGGTCGACATCGACACGGTGATGCCGCAGGACCTGATCAACGCCAAGCCGGCGGCGGCGGCGGTGCGCGAGTTCTTCGGCTCGTCGCAGCTGTCGCAGTTCATGGACCAGACCAATCCGCTGTCGGAGATCACCCACAAGCGTCGTCTTTCGGCGCTTGGGCCGGGCGGACTGACGCGCGAACGCGCCGGCTTCGAAGTGCGCGACGTGCATCCGACGCATTACGGCCGCATCTGCCCGATTGAGACGCCTGAAGGTCCCAACATCGGCCTGATCAATTCGCTCGCGACCTTCGCCCGCGTCAACAAATACGGCTTCATCGAAGCGCCTTACCGCCGCGTGCGCGACAGCAAGGTGACGGGCGAAGTCGCCTATCTCTCGGCGATGGAAGAGGCGAAATATCACGTCGCCCAGGCGAACGCGCCGGTCGACAAGGACGGCAATCTGACGGAAGACCTCGTGCTCTGCCGTCACGCCGGCGATGTGATGCTGGTGCCGCGCGAAAAAGTCGACGCGATGGACGTGTCGCCCAAGCAGCTCGTGTCGGTGGCCGCGGCGCTGATTCCGTTCCTCGAGAACGACGACGCCAACCGCGCGCTCATGGGATCGAACATGCAGCGCCAGGCGGTGCCGCTCGTGAAGGCCGACGCCCCGCTCGTCGGCACCGGCATGGAGCCGGTCGTCGCCCGCGACTCTGGCGCAGCGATTTCGGCGCGCCGCTCGGGCGTGGTCGACCAGATCGATGCGACCCGTATCGTCGTCCGCGCGACCGAAGAACTCGATCCGGGCAAGCCCGGCGTCGACATCTATCGGCTGATGAAATTCCAGCGCTCGAACCAGTCGACCTGCATCAATCAAAAGCCGCTCGTTCGCGTCGGCGATCTTGTGCAGAAGGGCGACATCATCGCCGACGGCCCCTCGACGGACCTTGGCGATCTGGCGCTCGGACGCAATGTGCTCGTCGCCTTCATGCCGTGGAACGGTTACAACTTCGAGGACTCGATCCTTCTCAACGAACGCATCGTCAAGGACGACGTGTTCACCTCGATTCACATCGATGAATTCGAGGTGATGGCCCGCGACACCAAGCTCGGTCCGGAAGAGATCACCCGCGATATTCCCAACGTCTCCGAAGAGACGCTGAAGAATCTCGACGAAGCTGGCATCGTCTATATCGGCGCCGAGGTGCAGGCGGGCGACATTCTCGTCGGCAAGATCACGCCCAAGGGCGAAAGCCCGATGACGCCGGAAGAGAAGCTTCTGCGCGCCATCTTCGGCGAAAAGGCCTCCGACGTGCGCGACACGTCGCTGCGCGTGCCGCCGGGCGTTCAGGGCACGATCGTCGAAGTGCGCGTCTTCAATCGCCACGGCGTCGAGAAGGACGAGCGCGCCCAGGCGATCGAGCGTGAGGAGATCGAGCGTCTCGCCAAGGACCGCGACGACGAGCTCGCGATCCTCGACCGCAACGTCTATGCGCGCCTCGCCGAGACGCTGATCGGCAAGGCGGCCGTCGCCGGCCCGAAGTCGTTCAAGAAGGGCGAGAAGCTGACTCAAACGATCCTCGACGAATATCCCCGCTCGCAGTGGTGGACCTTCGTCGTCGAGGATGACGCGCTGATGGCGTCGATCGAAGCGGTGCGCAAGCAATATGACGAGTCGAAGAAGGGGCTCGAAAACCGCTTCCTCGACAAGGTCGAGAAATTGCAGCGCGGCGACGAACTGCCGCCCGGCGTGATGAAGATGGTCAAGGTCTTCGTCGCGGTGAAGCGCAAGATTCAGCCCGGCGACAAGATGGCCGGCCGTCACGGCAACAAGGGCGTCGTCTCGCGCATCGTGCCGCAGGAGGACATGCCGTTCCTCGAGGACGGCACGCCTGTCGACATCGTGCTCAATCCGCTTGGCGTGCCGAGCCGCATGAACGTCGGACAGATTCTCGAGACTCATCTCGGCTGGGCCTGCGCCGGTCTCGGCAAACAGGTCGCCCAGGCGGTCGACGCCTATTATCGCAGCAAGGACGTCAAGCCGCTGCGCAAGACGTTGACCGACATCTACGGCGACGACCGGGAACTCGCTGCGCTCGACGAGGCGAGCCTTGTCGAAGTCGGCAAAGACTTGAAGCGCGGCGTGCCGATCGCGACGCCGGTCTTCGACGGCGCCCGCGAGAAGGACATCGTCGACATGCTGGCGAAGGCGGGACTCGCCTCGTCCGGACAGGTGACGCTCTTCGACGGACGCACCGGCGAGACCTTCGACCGCAAGGTGACGGTCGGCTACATCTATATGCTGAAGCTGCATCACCTCGTCGACGACAAGATTCACGCGCGCTCGATCGGCCCCTACTCGCTCGTCACCCAGCAGCCGCTGGGCGGCAAGGCGCAGTTCGGCGGCCAGCGTTTCGGCGAAATGGAGGTCTGGGCGCTCGAAGCCTATGGCGCCGCCTATACGCTGCAGGAAATGCTGACCGTGAAGTCGGACGACGTCGCCGGCCGCACCAAGGTCTATGAGTCGATCGTGCGCGGCGACGACACTTTCGAGTCGGGCATTCCGGAAAGCTTCAACGTGCTCATCAAGGAAATGCGTTCGCTGGCGCTCAACGTCGAACTGACCAATGCGGAGCCGGAAGAGGAAGCGCCGCCGACGGCGCCTGCAGAGGCGGCGGAGTAGCGCGTGATCGCCGCCATCGTCATTGCGAGCGAAGCGAAGCCATCCAGAGCAACGGCTAACGAACTGGATTGCTTCGTCGCTACGCTCCTCGCAATGACGGCGTGAACAGAGAAATTTTACGGCGCACGGATCACGGCCCGATGCCGCATCCGCCGCGCCCCAGGAGAAGACCATGAATCAGCAAGAGGTCATGAATCTCTTCAATCCGGTCGTGGCCACGCAGGCCTTCGATCAGATTCAGATTTCGATCGCGAGCCCGGAGAAAATTCTCTCCTGGTCGTACGGCGAAATCAAAAAGCCCGAGACGATCAACTACCGCACGTTCAAGCCCGAACGCGACGGCCTGTTCTGCGCGCGCATCTTCGGTCCGATCAAGGACTATGAGTGCCTGTGCGGCAAATATAAGCGGATGAAATACAAGGGCGTCATCTGCGAGAAGTGTGGCGTCGAGGTGACGCTTGCGCGTGTGCGGCGCGACCGCATGGGCCATATTTCGCTCGCGGCGCCGGTCGCGCATATCTGGTTCTTGAAGTCGCTGCCCTCGCGCATCGGTCTGCTGCTCGACATGACGCTCAAGGATCTCGAGCGCATCCTCTACTTTGAGTCCTACATCGTCATCGATCCGGGTCTGACGCCGCTCAAGGAGCGTCAGCTGCTCTCGGAAGAGGAATATCTGCGCGCCCAGGACGAATATGGCCAGGACACGTTCACGGCCATGATCGGCGCCGAGGCGATCCGCAAACTCCTCGAATCGATGGACCTCGAGGCGATCGCCGCCAGCCTGCGCATCGAGATCGCCGAGGCGAAGACCGAGCTCAAGCCGAAGAAACTCGCCAAGCGCCTGAAGATCATCGAGGCGTTCATTCAGTCCGGCAATCGTCCGGAATGGATGATCCTCAAGGAAATTCCGGTTATCCCGCCGGATTTGCGGCCGCTTGTGCCGCTCGACGGCGGCCGTTTCGCGACGTCGGATTTGAACGATCTCTACCGCCGCGTCATCAACCGCAACAATCGCTTGAAGCGGCTGATCGAACTGCGCGCGCCGGACATCATCATCCGCAATGAGAAACGCATGTTGCAGGAGGCGGTCGACGCGCTGTTCGACAATGGCCGGCGCGGCCGCGTGATCACCGGCGCCAACAAGCGCCCGCTGAAGTCGCTCGCCGACATGCTGAAGGGCAAGCAGGGCCGCTTCCGCCAGAATCTGCTTGGTAAGCGCGTCGACTATTCCGGCCGCTCGGTGATCGTCGTCGGTCCTGAGCTGAAGCTGCATCAGTGCGGCCTGCCGAAGAAAATGGCGCTGGAGCTGTTCAAGCCGTTCATCTATTCGCGCCTCGACGCGAAGGGCTATTCGGCGACCGTGAAGCAGGCGAAGAAACTCGTCGAAAAGGAGAAGCCCGAGGTTTGGGATATTCTCGACGAGGTCATTCGCGAACATCCGGTGCTGCTCAATCGCGCCCCGACCCTGCATCGCCTCGGCATTCAGGCGTTCGAGCCGGTGCTGATCGAGGGCAAGGCGATCCAGCTGCATCCGCTGGTCTGCGCCGCCTTCAACGCCGACTTCGACGGCGACCAGATGGCCGTCCACGTGCCGCTGTCGCTCGAAGCGCAGCTTGAAGCGCGCGTGCTGATGATGTCGACGAACAACATCCTGCATCCGGCCAATGGTCAGCCGATCATCGTGCCGTCGCAGGATATCGTTCTCGGCCTCTATTATCTGACGCTCGATCGCGACGGCGAGCCCGGACAGGGCATGGCCTTCGCGAGCCAGGGCGAGATCGAGCACGCGCTCGCCGCCAAGGCGATCACGCTGCACAGCAAGATCAAGGGCCGCGCCTGGACCTGGGACGAAAAAGGCAAGCGCGTGTCGAAGATTTTCGACACGACGCCCGGCCGGATGATGCTCGGCCAGCTTCTCCCCAAGCACACCAAGATTCCCTTCGACGTCGTCAACAAACTGATGACCAAGAAGGAAATCTCGAACATGATCGACACCGTCTACCGCAACTGCGGTCAGAAGGAGACGGTCATCTTCTGTGACCGCATCATGGCGCTTGGCTTCCGCGAAGCCTTCAAGGCCGGCATCTCGTTTGGCAAGGACGACATGGTCGTGCCGGAGACCAAGGAAAAAATCGTCTCCGAAACGCGCGCCGCGACCAAGGAATATGAGCAGCAGTATAATGACGGGCTGATCACCCAGGGCGAAAAATACAACAAGGTCGTCGACGCCTGGATGAAATGCACCGACAAGCTCGCCGAGGAGATGATGCAGCGCATCTCCGCGGTGCGCAAGGACGAGCACGGCCGCGACATGCCGATCAACTCGATCTATATGATGTCGCATTCGGGCGCGCGCGGTTCGCCGCAGCAGATGAAGCAGCTCGCGGCGATGCGCGGCCTGATGGCCAAGCCCTCGGGCGAAATCATCGAGAGCCCGATCATCTCGAACTTCAAGGAAGGCCTCACCGTCCTTGAATATTTCAACTCCACGCATGGCGCCCGCAAGGGCCTCGCCGACACGGCGTTGAAGACCGCGAATTCGGGCTATCTCACGCGCCGCCTCGTCGACGTCGCGCAGGATTCGATCATCTCTTCGACCGATTGCGGCACCGAGAATGGCATCCGCATGCGCGCGATCATCGACGCGGGACAGGTGGTCGCGTCGCTCGCCTCGCGCATTCTCGGCCGCACCGCGGCTGAGGATCTGATGGCGCAGGACGGCAAGACCGTCATCGTGCGCGCCGGCGACATGATCCAGGAGCAGCATGTCGACGCGATCAACGCCGCCGGCATTCAGGAGGTGAAAATCCGCTCGGTCCTGACCTGCGAAGCGACGAACGGCGTTTGCGCCAAGTGCTACGGACGCGATCTCGCGCGCGGCACGCCCGTCAATATGGGCGAAGCGGTCGGCGTCATCGCGGCGCAGTCGATCGGCGAGCCGGGCACCCAGCTCACCATGCGCACCTTCCACATCGGCGGCGCGGCGCAGCTCGCCGACCAGTCCTTCATCGAGTCGAATTTCGAGGGCAAGGTGCATGTGCGCAACCGCCATGTCGCCCGCAACTCGGACGGCGACCTCATCGTCATGGCGCGCAACGTCGCCGTGGTGATCCTCGGCCCCGACGGCGCCGAACGCGCCGTCAACCGTATCCAATACGGCGCCAAGCTGAAGATCGACGAAGGCGACAAGATCAAGCGCGGCCAGCGCATCGCCGAATGGGACCCCTATACCCGGCCGATCATCAGCGAGGTCGACGGCGTCATTGGCTTCGAGGATCTCGTCGAGGGCCAGTCGATGTCGGAGACCGTCGACGAATCGACCGGAATCGCCAAGCGCATGGTGATGGACTGGCGCCTCAACATGCGTTCGGCGAGCCTTAAGCCGGCGATTGTCATCAAGGGCGAGGACGGCAAGATCGCCAAGCTCGCCCGCGGCGGCGACGCCCGCTATCTGCTGCCCGTCGACTCGATCATCGCAGTCGAGCCCGGCTCCACGGTGAAGGCTGGCGACATTGTTGCGCGTATTTCGGTCGAGAGCGCCAAGACGCGCGACATCACCGGCGGTCTGCCGCGCGTCGCGGAACTGTTCGAAGCGCGCCGGCCGAAAGATCACGCGATCATCGCGGAAATCTCCGGCGTCGTGCAGTTCGGCAAGGACTATAAGAACAAGCAGCGTCTCTCGATCGTCCCGCAGGAGGAAGGCGCCGAGCCGGTCGAATATCTCATCCCGAAGGGCAAACATATTCACCTTCAGGACGGCGACGTCGTCGAAAAGGGCGATTACATCGTCGACGGCAATCCGGCGCCGCACGACATTCTGGCGATCAAGGGCGTGGAGGAGCTTGCCGCCTACCTCGTCAACGAGATCCAGGAGGTCTACCGGCTGCAGGGCGTCAACATCAACGACAAGCACATCGAAGTGATCGTGCGTCAGATGTTGCAGAAGGTCGACATCGTCAATCCGGGCGACACCGGCTTCCTCGAAGGCGAGCAGGTCGACAAGCTGGAGCTCGAAGAGGCGAACGCCAAGGCGATCGAGAATGGCGGCAAGCCCGCAAGCGGCACGCCGGTGCTGCTCGGCATCACCAAGGCGTCGCTGCAGACGCGCTCCTTCTTCTCGGCCGCCTCCTTCCAGGAGACGACGCGCGTCCTCACCGAGGCCGCCGTCAACGGCAAGATCGACCCGCTGGTCGGCCTCAAGGAGAACGTCATCGTCGGCCGCCTGATCCCGGCCGGCACCGGCGCGGCGATGTCGAAGTTCCGCTCAATCGCCGGCGGCCGCGACGAACTGATCATCGAGCAGCGCGCCGAAGCCGCCGAACCCGCCCCGGCCCTGCCGCCGGCGGAGTGAGACGACTCAAAGCGCTGAAAATCGAAAAGGCCGCCCCGAAACGGGCGGCCTTTTTCGATCTAATGCCGAGTTTCGTTTTCGAATTCCGACGTGGCGGATGACGATCGTGACTACTCATCGACCCACCCTCCATTTAGTCTGCGGCAAGATCGCGGCCGGAAAATCGACGCTCTGCAATCGCCTCGCCGCGGAGCCAGCGACCTTGCTCGTCAGCGAAGACCGGTGGATTAAGCGCCTTTACGGTCCCGAATTGCATTCGGTAGAGGATTATGCGCGTTACTCGGCGCGCATCCGCGATGTGATGGGCCCGCATGTAGAGGATGTGCTGCGCGCGGGGCTGTCGGTCGTCCTGGATTTCCCGGCGAACACTGTCGCTACTCGCCAATGGATGCACGGCATTTTCGAAAACGCCGGGGTCGCGCATCAGCTTCATTATCTAAAAGCTTCAGACGCTCTTTGTAGAGCGCGTATGCATGCGCGTTACGCGCGCGGCGAGCACGAGTTTCTTGTAACAGACGATCAGTTCGATTTGATCACGAGCTATTTTGCGCCTCCGGCGCAGGATGAGGGTTTCAATACCATCTTCTATCGAGAATCGGACTGATGCACCCCCGGCCAATTCTCAGAGATCGCCATCCTTCCCCCATTTCTCCTGCGCACCGAACATTGCATGCTGCGCTCAATGCAAGGCCGCTGTCTCGCTCGGGCTCGGCAAATGAGGCGCGCGCCCTTCAGATTTGCGTCCGGCGGAAATAGATTGCGGTTGTGCCGACCCTCCTTTCTCTGCTGCAATCCCTCCCCGCCCGCGCGGCGCGCGGGCTGATCCTTTTCTATCGCGTCACCTTCTCGGCGATCGCCGGGCGCTTCTGCCGCTATGCGCCGACCTGCTCCGAATATGCCGACGAGGCGATCGCGCGCCATGGCCTATGGGCCGGCGGCTGGATGGGTTTTGCGCGCGTCTGCCGCTGCCGGCCTGGCGGCGGCGCGGGATTCGATCCTGTGCCTGAAAGGCTGCGCGCCGATGCCGGCCCGCTCACGCCCTGGCGCTATGGAGTCTGGCGCCAGCGCCCGGTCTGCGAGGCCGTAAAGAGCGAAAACGACATAAAACCCGAGTCGCCTTAATTGAGCACGACGACTTGCGTGCCCACCTTCACGCGGCCGTAGAGATCGACGACATCGTTATTGGTCATGCGGATGCAGCCAGACGATACGGCGGCGCCGATCGTGTCCGGCTCATTGGAGCCGTGAATGCGGTATTGGCTTGAGCCGAGATAAAGCGCGCGTGCGCCAAGCGGATTGTCCATGCCGCCGGCCATATGGCGCGGCAGGTCAGGCCTGCGCTTGAGCATCTGCGGCGGCGGACTCCAGTCCGGCCATTCGCGCTTGCGCGAAATTGTTTTCACGCCAGACCAGGTGAAGCCCATCCGGCCAACGCCGACGCCATATTCGATCGCGCGCCCGTCGCCGAGCACATAATAGAGCCGACGATCCTTGGTCGAGATGACGACCGTTCCGCGCTTATATTGCGGATGGCGCCACGAGACGACCTGCCGCGGTATCGCCTGCTCGCGAAAGACATTGAAGAAGTCGGCGAGCGGTCCCCGATTGATCGGGCTGTCGAACGCCTCCGCCGGCGCCACCATGACGAGAAGCGCCGCCAGAACTATTGATCCGCCTTTAGCGCGCATGGCTGATCTCCTGAAAGCCGCAAAGCGAGCTTTTTCGGGGATTGTGGCTGATTTCGGGTCGACTACGCGCCGCTAGCCTTCCTGGCGCATCGATCGAGAATGTCGATTACTTCGTCGTCGCTGATCTGACGAAAATCCCGATAGAAAAACCCGATTGCGCCGAAGGCGCGATGCGTCTCGAGGCAAATGATTTCATCGACTTCCGACGCCAGAGATTCCAGCGTATCGGGCGGCGCGACCGGCACGGCCAGCACCAGCTTCTTTGGCCCGCGCGCGCGAACCGCGCGCAGCGCGGCGCGTGTCGTCGCGCCGGTGGCGACGCCGTCGTCGACGACGATGGCGACATGTCCCCCCGCCTCGGGTCGCGCGCGATTGCCGAGATAGAGCTGGCGGCGACGCTCGATCTCTTCAAGTTCGCGCGCGCACACTTCTTCAAATTCCCGCTCGCTGACATCGGCCATGGCGATCACGTCCTCATTGCGCACGACGACCGGATTTCCGCCGTCGGCCACGGCGCCCATCGCTAGCTCCGGCTGAAAAGGCACGCCGATCTTTCTGACCAGCACGAGATCGAGCGGCGCATCGAGCGAATTCGCGATCGGCTCGGCGACGGGCGCGCCGCCGCGCGGCAGCGCGAAAACGACGACATCCTCGCCCTTGAATTTTTCGAGCTCGGCGGCGAGGCGGCGTCCGGCGTCAGTGCGATCATAAAAGGACATGTCGTCGCCTCACCTTTTTCTATGCGCCGGCGGCGAGCGCCGATTGCGCGAGATTTAGATAGCGCGTCGCCAGCGGCTCCCATTTCGCCGGCTCTCGCGGCGTTGCGTCGAGAAGATGCGCCACCGACTGCCGCGCGCGCAGCGTGGCGCGCCAGGCGGCGTAAAGCGAAACCAGGCGCCACGGCGGTTCGATTGAGAGGCGCTGCGCGACTTTGTCGACGAGCTTAGCGCCGATCGTCTTCGCGCCGATGAGCGCGCATTCGACGCCAAGATAGGCAAGCTCGTCGAAAGGATCGACCTGCCGCAATTCGGCGTTGAACTCCAGACAGTCGAAGATCGCGATTGGGTCGCGAAAGCAGATATGCTCGGGACGCAGATCGCCATGGCCGTCAACGATGCGGCCTGCAAGCACGCGCTCCTGCAACTGCGCGCGGCTCTCTGAGAGTCTTGCGTCGAGAAGGTCGAGCAGAATCGGCGTACGTCCATGATCGAGCGCGAAATCACGTCGCGTCAGAATGTCACGATTCTTTTCCTGCTCGCGAAAAAACCGCAGCGCGTAATCCTCGGCGCCGATCGAGGAGCGTTCCGCATGGCGATAGAAATCCGCCAATGTCTCGCTGAGCGCGTCAATATGCGCTGTGGTCAGACGGTCTTCGGCAATCAGCCGATCGAGCATCGCTTCGCGCGGCAGGCGATGCATTGCGACAAGCCAGTCGACGGCCTCGCCATCGCCGCCAAGCGCCAGACCCTGCGCGGCGCTGAAGGTCAGCGGCACGACGCCGAGATAAATGTCGGCCGCCAGCCGGCGATTGAGGCGCGCCTCCTCGCGACAATTATGTTCGCGGGCTTTGATCGTCGAGAAGTCGAGAAAAGGATAGCGCACCGGCTTCTTGAGTTTGTAGACCCTGTCGCCCGCGAGAAACACGTATGACATATGCGTTTCCAGCACGCTCACCGACACTGGAACGTTCGGATAGGCTCCGGGCGCGCTGAGATATCGAACCTTGTCGGCGGTCGAGGGCGGCGCGCGAACGGCGCGCGCTTGGTTATGAGAGATTGGCTCCATCGTCGCGTCGCTTCTCAGCCTTTGACGCAGATGAGCGGCTTGAGAAAGGCGACCTTTTTCGCCAGTCCTGCGGCCTCCGCGGAATCGACGACCGCGCCAACATCCTTATAGGCGCCCGGCGCTTCTTCAGCGACCCCGCGCAGCGATGGACTCTTGACGATGATTCCCTGAGCGCGCAGATCGTCAACGACTTTGCGTCCGCCCCAAACGCGCGTCGCCGCATGACGGCTCATGCGCCGCCCTGCGCCATGACAGGCCGAGGAAAACGCCTGACGCTCGCTCGTCGCCATGCCGGCCAACACATAGGAGCCTGCGCCCATGCTTCCGCCGATGAGCACCGGCTGTCCGTAAGGTCGCAGCGCTTCGGGCAGACTCTCATGACCAGGCCCGAATGCGCGCGTCGCGCCCTTGCGATGGACAAAAAGCTGGCGCGTTTCGCCATCGATCGCATGGCGCTCGACCTTGCAGGTGTTGTGAGAAACGTCAAACATGAGTGGCAATTCCTCATTCTCGAAGAACTTGGCGAAGACCTGTCGCGCCAGATGGCCAATGATTTCACGATTGGCCAGCGCGCAGTTGATCGCCGATCGCATCGCGCCGAGATATTTCTGTCCGAGGCCAGACTTTATCGGGGCGCAGGCCAATTCACGATCGGGCAATTCGATGCCGTAGGCTTGCGCCGAAATCGCCATTTCCCGCAAATATTCCGTGCCGATCTGATGGCCGAGACCACGTGAGCCGCAATGAATCGTCACGACGCATTCGCCCTTGACGAGGCCGTATGCGGCGGCGGTCTTCGCATCGAAAATGTCGACAACTTCCTGCACCTCGAGGTAATGATTGCCTGAGCCGAGCGTGCCCATTTCGCGGCGCTGGCGTTTGCGCGCATGTTCCGACACGGCGGCGGGATCGGCGCCCGACGCGCATCCTCCCTCCTCGATCCGGTCGAGATCCTCGGCGCGCCCGAAGCCGCGCTCGATCGCCCATTGCGCGCCGCCGAGCAGCATGGCGTTCAAGCCCTGCTCATCGAGGGCGATCTCTCCTTCAGAACCGACGCCTGCCGGAACATGCTCGAAAAGCGCGTCGGCAAGCTCCTGCTGAACCGAAACGATCTGTGCGCGCGTCAAATGCGTCAAATGCGTCCGCACGCCGCAAGAAACGTCGAACCCGACGCCGCCGGCGGACACGACGCCTCCCTCATCTGCGTCGAAGGCCGCGACGCCGCCGATCGGAAAACCATAGCCCCAATGCGCGTCGGGCATGGCGTAGGAAGCGCGAACGATGCCCGGAAGCTTCGCGACATTGGTCACCTGATCGAAGACCTTGTCGTCCATTTCCTGCATCAGGTCTTCGGTCGCGTAAATGATCCCCGGCACGCGCATCCCGCCGAACGGCGCAACCCGCCACGCCGTGTCCGAAATCTTCTCGAAACGGGAAACATCCATGCCATCCTCCCGTTGCTATACGTCGACCACGCATTGCGCCCGCCACAGTCCCGGCCGATCTTCGACGAAGGCGAGTTCGGTGTAGGTCGCGCCTTTCGCTTCCACGGCAGGTTGATGTCGCGCGCGCGACACCGATTCGCCGAAAGCGCGGCCCTTAAGGCGATAATGATCCTCGATCGTCGCCTCGAAGGCTCCGAACAGCATTCGCCGTTCCGCCATCTCGTAAATGAGCGCGTTCAGCCAATCGACGAGCAGCAGATCGAGGCTCGGCGCTTCGACGTCCACGTCTATCGTATGCTCCAGCCGAACGGCTGCCGGATCGAGGATCGCCGCCATCATCGCGAACGCGGCCTGCTCGCAGGCTTCGCCCGGCGTCGCGCCATAGCCGCGCACCCCGATGTCGGCGTCGTGCGGAAAATGCTCCCAGCGCCCGGTCGCGATATGATCGCCCGCTGCGGACATGACACTAAGATTAGCCAGCGTCGCCGCCAAGCGGGGTGACGCGGCTGGCTTGCGGGCCCTCTCGGCCCTCCTCCTCCCGGTAGCGCACGCGCGCGCCGGGCCTCAACGCGGCAAATCCCGGCCCCTCGACGCTGTTGCGGTGAAAGTAGATTTCTCGGCCATCCGGCGCCGCGATGAAGCCGTACCCATCCTCCGGCGACATTTGCTTCACAACGCCGGTCGGCGCGTTCTCGTGAAGCTTGACCTTGCCGCGCATGCGCCGCACCTGGTCCTGCAGCCGCCGCCGCGCCCGTTTGAACGCATCGTTCAGCGCGAAATCGAAATCCTGAAAGCGCTCGTCGAGATGCGGCGTGCGCTCGATCGCAACCTCGCGTCTGTCAGGCAAAACGAGATGGAGATTGATCTCATAAAGCCCTCCGGTACGGTGATGCGCGCCCGGGCCTTTCACGACGACGCGACAGGCTGTCGCACGGCCGTAGCGTTCCTCAAGTTTTTCTATCAGACGCAGTATTTTTTCCTGCCGGTCGGATGACGGCTCAACCCCTTGAAAATCGATCTTCGGCTGCGTTTGCATGCGAAAAATCCTCCCCAAGCTGAGACGGACAGGCGAGCGCCCTTAGATAAATATGGCGAGGACTGAGCGGCTTCTCCAGATAGACGACTAAAGGAGCGACGCCATCTAGGACGCCAAGCGGGCTCGACCAGCTGAAGCGTCAGTACGAACGAGGTCCAGAGGATGACGAACGACTCCAGTACAATCGATGTCGCGATCGGGCCGCATCGGCTCGAGGGATCGCTATTCCTGCCTCAAGACCCGAGGGGGCTAATCATTTTTGCGCATGGCAGCGGCTCCTCGCGTTTCAGCCCGCGCAACAGATATGTCGCCGAGCGACTTCTTGCGCAGGGATTCGCGTGTCTGCTGTTCGATTTACTGACCGCCGAGGAAGGCGACTATCGCCGCAACGTCTTCGACATCCCCCTGCTCGGCGCGCGCGTCATCGAAGCGATCGCCTGGGCCGGCGCCGAGAGCGACGTGTCTCGCCTGCCGATCGGCCTGTTCGGAGCCAGCACAGGCGCCGCAGCGGCGCTCACGGCTGCGGCCGAGGAGCCCCGCGTGGCGGCCGTGGTCTCGCGCGGCGGCCGTCCCGATCTCGCGGGCGACGCGCTGCGGCGCGTTCAAGCGCCGACATTGCTGATCGTCGGCGGACTCGATTACGGCGTCATCGAGCTCAATCGCAGCGCGCAACAATCGCTCAGCTGCCGCAACCGTCTCGATATCGTCCCGGGCGCCACCCATCTTTTCGAGGAGCCGGGCACGCTGGAGAGCGTCGTCGAGCGCGCGACAAAATGGTTCATCGACCATCTTGATGCGACCCGCGACGAATAGCTCCATTTGCGCGAGCTGCGCGAGGATAGAAAGTCTTAAGCAAATGACGACGATGGTGATGACCGACCCGCCGCTCAAGCGGCTGTTCGACCGGCTGGATTTCGCCCCGCAACCGAAACGGTTCGAACTCCAGATCGTGCATGAGCGCTGGGAAGCGGCCCGCGACGGCGCCGTGGCGGCGAAGCGAAGCGCCATCAGCTTCGCGCCACAGGAGCGCAACGCAGCCGAAACCGTCTTCGTGCATCGATTTGAAGGACCGGGCGACGACGGCGTTCTGACCGAAGGCGTGTCGGCCGCCGCGACATTGCTCGGTCCCTGCCGCATCGGCGACAGGCTGAGCGAGGCGACGGATCGCCGCGGCGCGGTGCGGCTGCGTCGTCTGCTTAAGGAAGTGCGGCGCTCAGGCCAGCCTGTGCTGGCGCAATACACCGGCGTTGAACATGGCCGCGATCGCGCTATTGTCGAAATCCTGGCAATGCCGCTTTCCGAAGACGGGCGCACGGTCGATTCGGCGCTAGCCGCCATCTCAGCGCATGTCTTAGATGGCGCGCCGGCGCGGACGCCGCGCGAATCGGATGGCGGGCTTGCGCTGTTCGCGCTTGGCGCCAACGCCGCGTTTGGCGAAGACGTCGCGCAGGCGCTCGGCGCCGAACTGACGCCGCTCGAAGACCGCGAATTCGAAGACCGCGAGTATAAGATCCGGCCGCTCGAAAATGTGCGCGGCCGAGACTGCTACGCCGTCTTTACTCTGCATGGCGATCATGTCGCGAGCAGCGCCGACCGGCTGTGCAAACTATTGTTCTTCATCGGCGCGCTGAAAGACGCCGGGGCCGCGCGGGTCACAGCCGTCACGCCCTATCTCTGCTTCTCAAGAAAAGATCGGCGCACGAAGCCTCGCGATCCGGTCACCACGCGCTACGTCGCGCAGCTCTTCGAGGCGATTGGCACCGACCGTCTGATCTGCATCGATGCGCATAACATCGCCGCATTCCAGAACGCCTTTCGTTGCGAGGCGGTCCATCTCGACGCGCAGTCGCTTTTCGCGCGCCGCGTCGTCGCCGATGTCAAAGACTCGCCTATCGCCGTTGTGTCTCCTGACCTTGGCGGCGAGAAACGCGCTGAACTGTTCCGGCTGCGGCTCGAACGCATGCTGAAGCGCCCTGTCGCCAAGGCGTTTATGGACAAATATCGCAGCGAAGGTCGCGTCGTCGGCGACATTTTCGCCGGCGACGTCAAGGATCGCATTGCGATCATCATTGACGATTTGATCGCCGGCGGCGGCACGGTGGCGCGCACCGCCGCGGCATGCCGCGCCAATGGCGCCGCCGACGTCTGGGCGGCGGCGACGCACGGCGTCTTTTCCGAAGCAGCGGCCGGCGTGCTCGCCAACGCTCCGATCGACAGGCTGATCATCACCGACTCCGTGCCGCTCGCGCCCGCAATCGCGACCGCGCTCGGCGATCGCCTGACGCTGGTCAGCGTCGCCGGTCTCGTCGCCGAGGCGATCCGCAGGCTGCACGCGAACGGTTCGATCACGCAGCTTCTTGAAGAAGGGCCCTAGCCGGCGGCGACGCGAGTTGCGCCATACGACGAGTCGCGCCACAAGCCTCAGATGAACCTGGACGACCTCGTCATTCGCCGCGTGTCCCAAGCCGAGCTTGATATCGCGCTCGATTGGGCGGCGGCCGAAGGCTGGAATCCCGGCCTCCGCGACGCCGAGAGTTTCTACGCCGTCGATCCCGACGGATTTTTTCTTGCGGCATGCGCGGGCGAAGCTTTGGGCTGCATTTGCGCCACCGCCTATGATGAGGCTTTCGGCTATGTCGGACTGCTCATCGTTCGCCCGCCCTTTCGGGAAAAAGGCGTCGGCCTTCGACTCTTGAATGTCGCGATGCGGCATGTGCAGGGACGCAATGTCGGGCTCGACGCCGCGATCGCCATGCAAGACATTTATCGGCGATACGGGTTCGAGTTTGCCTATCGCAACATACGCCATCAATGCGTCGGCGGCGGCAAAGCCCCGACAGATCTGACCGAGCTTGCCTCCGTTCCCTTTGACGAAATCCTGCGCTACGACGCCACTGTCTTTCCGACGGCGCGCGCGAAATTTCTTTCGCGCTGGATTGCTCAGCCGGGCGGCGCGGCGCTTGCCTTCATGAGGCGGCGACAGCTCGCGGGCTATGGCGTGCTGCGCGCGTGCCGAGAAGGGTACAAGATCGGGCCGCTGTTCGCTGACGATCCAGAGATCGCCGACGCGCTGTTTCAAGGCCTGCGCGCGCGGGCGGCAGGCGCGCCTTTATTTCTCGACACGCCCGAAGCAAATCCCGAGGCGATCGAATTGGCGAAGCGGCGCGGGTTGACGCGCCTTTTCGACGCCGCGCGCATGTTTACGCGTGGAACGCCGCCGGGACGCATCGAACATTGTTACGGCGTGACCACCTTGGAGCTTGGATAGTTCACGCGGCGCGGCCTATTAGGAAGCGGCTGCGGCGCTTGGTGTGATCAGCGTCGGATCGTCATCGGCCTCGTTCGAACGGTTGACCCGCCGCGACACGACCCATTCCTGCAAGGCGTCTTCGGGCGCCGGCCGAAGCAATGAAGCGGGATCGTCGCCCGTCAGCCATGTTTTGGCGTCGCGCCAGTCGAGTATGATCGGCATGCGATCATGAAAAGGGCGCATCCAATCATTCGCCGGACCGACGATAATCGTCGCCGACTCGATCCGCGCATTGCTCTCAACGTCGCGGCAGCTGTCCCACAACCCGGCGAATGCGAGGGGGCGGCCGTCGCTCGCCGAAAAATAATGGGGCGTCTTGGCGCCCTTCGGGCCGGTCCATTCATAAAAGCCCGACGCCGGAATGATGCAGCGGGTCTTGGCGAAGGCGGAGCGAAACATCGGCTTTTCGGCGATCGTTTCGGCGCGCGCATTGAAGGTCGCCGGCAGTTCGCGCAGCGGCTTCTTCCACCACGAGGGCGCGAACCCCCAGCGCATTGGAACGAGTTCGTTGCCTGCGGGCGACGGCCTGATGACCTCGATCATCGTCGTCGGCGCCACATTGTAGCGGGGCTGCAGATTGCGCGGCTGGCCGATCAGGTCGGCAAGCCGCTGCAGCTCCTCCCAAGACAAATGCTGGGTAAAGCGCCCGCACATCGGGCGAGAGGACCTTTCTAATAGTAGCGCCGATGGCGACGGTAATATGGGCGCGGCGCCGTCGCCGCGCCAATGATCGCGCCGCCGGCCGCGCCGACCGCCGCCGAGGCAAGCGTCGGCCCAGCGAGTCCGCCCGACGCGAGCGCGCCGATTCCGGCGCCGCCGAGGCCGCCGATCATGCCGCCGCCGAGCGCGCGTTCGGCGGGCGTATAGCAGCCATGGAGCGGCGCGGAGGCCGCCAGGAGCGTCGCAAAAAGGAGAGCTTTCTTGGCCCGCCGAACCGTGGCGATGCTGTGCATATTCATTTCCTCATTCATGCCGTTCGTGGCCTGCGCTGACGCGCCGCCGACGCCAGCCCCCTATCCGAATGAACCCAGATTTGCGCCAGAACGATGGCTTGGCGGCGAACGGCGACAGCCAACGCGGACAAGGAGGCGCAAGACTTATGTCTTGCCGCTCTTTCAAATAGGAATATTTAGAAAGACGATTTTTGAAAGATTTCCGAGGAAAGCTTACTCGTATTGACGAAGCGAATAGCTTGTTAAATCTTTGTGCGATGCAAGCGGCGGCGCCGACTCGTCAAAACCCGAACGCGCGTCCTTAAGCGACAGGACCAGCGTCGACGCCGCCCGCTGTCCGCCGATCTTTGAAGGAGAAAAGCATTGTGCGATCTCGCGAAAGAAAGAAAACGCATTGATTCGATCCTTGACGAAGCGATGAGCCAGGATCCGGTTCGAATGTCGATCGACGAAGTCGAACTCGCCGGTTACGGGCTTGCGGCGCTGCACCGCCACTATGCGCTGTCCTGTCCGGACGAATGCATGCGCAAGAGATGCGATGAATTCGCCGCGCTCGTGGCGATGTCGCGTCGCGCCCAGCGCGCGCGGCAGACGGCTTGAGCGACTCAAGGAACAGGAAGAGGAACGCGCGATGTTCATGGCGTCGAATCAGTTCAGGGTCGTCAAGGGCTGCGAGGAGACATTCGAGACGGCTTGGAGAGAAACCAGCGTCCGGCTCAGAGAAGCGACGGGGCTGATCGGCTTTCGCTTTCACAAGGGACGGGAGATCGGTCCGCATGTGCTCTATTTCTCGGTCACCATGTGGGAGACGGAAGAGCGCTTCATCGATTGGCGGCGCGCCGAACTTTATGGGACGCCAAACATCGGACCGCGCTGCGCCTCTCGGCTCGAAGAGTTCGACGCAGCCGTTTCAAGAAGCAATCCGCAATAGAGCGCCGATGACGTCTCAAGGAGAATGAACATGTTGGGAATTGGCGACAGACTGCCGAATTTCGCCGCCATCGGCGTGAAGCCGGGATTTAACGAGATCGAAGAAAATGGCGAGACGGCGTTCGAAACGCTGAACGAGACGAGCTTTCCGGGAAAATGGAAGGTGATCTTTTTCTATCCGAAGGATTTCACCTTTGTTTGTCCGACTGAAATCGCCGGCTTCGCCGCCCTGTCGCAGGATTTCGCTGAGCGCGACGCGGTCGTTCTCGGCGGCTCGACGGACAATGAATTCGTGAAGCTGGCCTGGCGGCGGGACCACGGAGACTTGAAGAATCTGCCGATCTGGCAATTCGCCGATTGCAAGGGTGAGCTGATCGACGGCCTAGGCGTGCGTTCGCCTTCCGGCGTCGCCCATCGCGTCACCTTCATCGTCGATCCCGACAATGTCATTCAGCATGTCTATGCGACGAATCTCGACGTCGGCCGGTCGCCACAGGATACGCTGCGCGTGCTTGACGCGCTGCAGACCGGCGCGCTCTGCGCCTGCAACCGGCCGCCGGGCGGCGAAACCCTCAGCCCCGCGGCGTGAACTTACGGGCGGCGCCGGGCAATTCCAGCGTCAAACATTTTGCTGCGCCGCCCGCCTTCATGAATTCGGAAAGCGGAGTCTCGACCGGCGTGAAACCAGCGTCGATCAGGCGCGCGCGAAGATCGTCCGAACAGGCGTTGAGAAAGATGCGTCCGGCGACCTCGACGGCGTTGCAGGCGAAAGAAAGCGCGTCCTTCTCGCCGACTTCGATCCGCCTCTCGGCGGGAACGATCGCTCGGATCGCTTCTTGTGACGCAAGGTCGAAAGCCGCCGGATAATACATCAGCCAGCCGCCGCTCAGCGGACAGAAACATGTGTCGAGGTGATAGAAGCGCGGATCGACGAGTTTCAACGCGATCGTTCGCCTCGAGAAAATCCTTTCCAGATGTCTGGGCGCTTCTTCTCCAGAGCGCCAGCCATAGCCGCACCAGACGATGTTGCGGGCATGGTCGATGAGCGCATCGCCCGCGCCTTCAAACGCGACATTGTCGGGCCAAGGCGCGATCGAATAGCCCTGCGCCTCGAACCAGTCGCAAAACAGACGCTCCTCCGGGCGCCGCTCCCTGGCATGGAACCGACTCACCACCGCCTTGTCGCCGATCGCCAGCCCCGCATTGGCTGTGAAGACCATGTCCGGCAAGCCGGGCGTCGGCGCGACGAAGGCGATGTCGCTGTGCGCCGCCAGACTGCTGCGCAAATTCTCCCATTGCGCCTGAGCGCGCTCCAGCGTCGCTTGGCCGACCTGATTTTCCATCCAGGGGTTGATGATGTAGTCGACGCCGAAAAAGTCCGGGGCGCACATGAGAATGGCGCCACGGCGGTACGCGGATGACGGGACAGCGGCGTCGCGCGCAGCCGCCAAGGGCGAATCGCCGATCACGGCGACGTCAGCGTCGAAGTCCATCAGCGATTCCTCTAACATTGTCGGCAAGCCTAAAGCCTGTCGACGCCAATCAAAATGGCCATAACCTATCGATTTGACTGTAATTTTGTGAAATCCGTCATACATATTGATCAATTCGTCAGAGGCGGACAGCCATGGATGACCTCGACCATCGATTGATCGCCTTGCTGCGAACCGACGCGCGCGCCTCCCTGTCTCAGCTCGCCAAGGCGCTCGGCGTCTCGCGCGGAACTGTCCAGAACCGACTTGATAAGCTCATCGCTTCGGATGTGATCCTGGGCTTTACCGTTCGGTTGAAAAACCCGGCGACGCCTGATCGCATTCGCGCGATCATGATGGTCGAAGTCTCCGGCATGAGTTCCCGTCGCGTGGCCCATGCATTGCGCGGGCTGCCGCAAATCCATGCGCTGTACAGCACCAACGGGTCGTTCGACCTCATCGCTGAAATCGAATGCGCCAATCTGGAGGAATTTGATCGCGTGCTGTCGAGCGTAAGAACGATTGAGGGAATCGCCAGAAGCGAGACGAGCCTGCTGCTCGCGCCGGCCTGAATTTTTAAAGATGCGCTGGCGCGGCTTTCGATTCGGCGACGCTTAGTTTCTCGTCGCGTTCCCGTGCGCGCGGCAAGATCACGCGAGCGATCAATCCGTGTGGTTTCCGGTCGAGCAGCGTTACGGAACCGCCATGATGCTCGACAAGCGACCGCACGATTGACAGTCCTAGTCCAAAGCCGCCGTGCTGATCGATCGTGCGGCCCGGCTGACCACGCACGAAGGGTTCAAATGCGGTCTGCTTGCCCTCCGCCGTAATCCCGGGCCCGTCATCGACCACGTCGACCTGAAGCCGTCCATCCGGGCGCTCCGACAGGAAGATGTCTACGGTCTTCGCATAATGCGTCGCGTTTTCGACGAGATTAGTGAAAATGCGTTGCACGTCGCAGAGCGATCCGAAGATCATCTTATGGCCGTCGCCATTGTAGGTCACGTTATGGCCGAGGTCGCCGAATTCGTCGGCGACCGTTTGCAGAACGCTGTCGAGATCAATGAGAGACGTGTCGCATTTGTCGTCTCCTTCAGCGCGAAGATACTGAAGATTCTTGAATAGCATCGTATCCATGAGATCGATGTCGCGCATCATGCGCTGCTGGAGTCCGTCATCGGAAACGAACTCCGTCTTCAGCTTCAGCCGGGTGATGATGGTTCGCAAATCATGGCTGACGGCTGCGAGCACATGAGCTCTTGCGGCGATCATCTTGCTGATGCGCGCCTGCATGCGATTGAGCGAGCGCGTCAATTCGCGAACCTCATACGGTCCCTGTTCTGTCAGCTGCGTCGTTGGGTCGACGTCGTTTGGAATCTGCTCGGCATATTTTGCAAGCCGTCGCAACGGCGCCATGATCGCGTTCAGCGCCCAGAATATGAAGATGGCCGTGAAAAGGATAAAGGACAGCGCGGTTCGTGCGCCCTGCGTCAGGATGAAAGGCTCATCCTCCGCATGCTGCCAAAGCCACCGCCATATTGAGCGCGGCGACTTTTGATGCTGGGCGATCGAAATCGTCGCATAGCCGCCTTTGTGCAATTCGACGGCGAGAACGCCGTAATCGCCCGGCGCCGAACCCTCGACTTTGAACACGTCCGCGCCGTCCCACAACAATGAATCGATATGCCGAATTTCATTATCGAAGGCGATGTCGCCGCTGCCTGTCGAGGAAACCGCGATTGGAGGACGCGACTCCTGAATCGAGATATTGGCGTAAGGAACGGCGTGAGAAAGCGCTGATATGACGTCGGCGCGCTCGGAGCGCGGCGCGACGTCCAAAGCGACGATGATGCTCGCGATGAAGTCGCCCTGGTCGACAATGTGGCGCCGCCCGAACACGTGAAACATGCCAATGACGATGATTTGGAAGGCGACGATCGACACGAGAATAAGCAGCGTGATCTGCACGGCGAGCTTGTTGAGCGGGAAACGCCATGGAACGCGTGTCGAGTTCATGCGCGTGCAACCTGTGTCGAAAAAATATACCCCTCGGACCGCACCGTCTGGATGAATGCGGGCTTCTTTGGGTCCGTTTCTATCTTCTGTCGAAGCCGGCTGATCAGAACGTCAATGCTCCGTTCGAAGGGCCCGGAGGTCGGGCCATGGGTCATGTTGATCAGTTGCTCGCGCGTCAACACGCGATTCGGGTTTTCGCACAGCGCATGCAGCAGATCGAATTCTGCGCCGGTCATGGCGACCTTTATTCCGCAAGGCGCGACGACTTCTCGAGCAAGCACGTCGACGCGCCAGCCCGAGAAAAGATAAGCCTGCCGCACGGCGCGCCCGTCCACGGGGGTCGGCGTCTCGGTTCGCCTCAGGACGGCGCGGATGCGCGCCAGCAATTCGCGCGAATTGAACGGCTTGACGATGTAGTCGTCGGCGCCCAATTCGAGCCCCAATATCTTATCGATATCCTCAGACTGCGCCGTCAAAATGATGATCGGGATGCGTCTTTCGGATCGGACGCGCCGGCAAATCGACAAACCGTCTTCGCCAGGCAGATTGAGATCGAGAATAAGCAGGTCGTAGGCGCCCGCGCCGAAAGCGGCGTCCATCTCCTCGGCGTTCGCGGCCACTTTCGCCTGGATGTCGTGCGTTGCGAGATAAAGCGAGATGAACTCGCCGATTTCGGCATCGTCTTCGACGATCAGGATTGAAACGGGGGAAGTCAAAGGACGGACAATCGCTTTCGTTGAGGTTGGCGGAACCTAACAATGCAGCGTTTCTAGAGAGTTTCCACCAAAAAATCAGTTGCCGGCGCCGGGTTTGGACGCCTTTTGGGGTCCGCTCGAGCAAGCGGCGTCCGAATTCAGAAAAGAATCAGAAATAATCGCGGCGTTCCGAAAAAAAGGGGAAACACTTGGGCCGATGGCTTGTTTTATCCTGCTATGGCGCCCGACAAGCCGCTCGGGCGTCCCTTCCGCCGCGACGCAATAATTGCAAGGACAAAGCATGAAGAGCAAGGCTCACGCTCTTCCAGACGTTCTGGAAGCAGCGGCTGTCAGCGCGTCCGGCTCTCAGGGCTCCGATTCCGCGGCGCAGGGCGATCCGCGCGCGTCCGGCGCCGAACTGGTCCATACCGCGGATCAGAACGGCGCCGTGAAGGTCGAGAGCCAAGCAAACATGACGAAGACGACGTCAACTCGCTTCGTGCCGAAAACCGGGCTCGCAGGCTTGGCCGAAAACTGGCGCGCCGACATTTTATCTGGTTTTCTAGTCTTTCTCATCGCCTTGCCGCTGTGCCTCGGCATTTCGATGGCGTCGGGCTTTCCGCCGCAAGCAGGCATTATCACCGCCGTCGTCGGCGGCCTGCTGGTGTCGCGGTTCAACGGCTCCTTCGTCACGATCATGGGTCCGGCGGCCGGCCTCATCGTGGTCATTCTGGACTCGGTGCAGGCGCTCGGCGCCGGCGACGCCAAGGCCGGCTATCACTACACCTTGGCGGCGATCGTATGCGCCAGCGTCATCCAGACCCTGATGGGCCTGATGAAAGCCGGCAAGATGAGCGCCTTTTTCCCGTCGTCGGCCGTTCACGGCATGCTGGCGGCGATCGGCATCATCATCATGGCCAAGCAGATTCACGTCATGCTTGGCGTCAAGCCAGACGCGCAATCTCTGTTTGCGACGATCGGCGCGATCCCGGCAAGCCTTCGCGACATGAACCCGGAGGTCGCAATCATTGGCGGGCTCGGATTGCTCATCCTGATCGCCTGGTCAATTGTGAAGAGCCGCCGTCTTAGAATGATCCCGGCGCCGATCATCGTCGTGATCGTCGGCATGGCGCTCGCGCAATATTTCGATCTCGACGACGAACACATCTATCTCTTTTTGCCGGAAACTCCGTTCCTGCCGCATCATGAATTCACGATCGGGCCGAAATTTTTGGTCTCCATTCCCCAGAACTTTCTGTCCGGCTTCGCCTTTCCCGATTTCGCGCTGATCGGCTCCGCTCTCTTCTGGCAACAGGTCGTCGCGATCTGTCTCGTCGGCAGCCTGGAAAGTCTGCTCAGCGCGGCGGCGGTCGATAAGCTCGATCCCTACAAGCGCACGTCCGACCTCAACCGCGACATCGCGGCGGTCGGCGTTGGCAACATCATCTGCGGCCTGATCGGCGGCTTGCCGATGATCGCGGAAATCGTCCGCAGCTCGGCCAACGTCAATAATGGCGCGCGCACGGGCTGGGCGAATTTCTTTCACGGATTGTTCCTGCTGATTTTCGTCGCGCTTTTCCCCCGGCTCATTCACGAGATTCCTCTCGCCTCGCTTGCGGCGCTGCTGGTGTTCACCGGCTACCGCCTTGCTGCTCCGGTCGAATTCAAGAAGACGCTGGCGATCGGCTGGGACCAGCTTGCCGTTTTTGTGATCACCATCATTGGCGTTCTGGCGACCGATCTCTTGATCGGCGTCGCGATCGGCATCGTCGCCGAGCTCCTGTTCCATGTTTGGCGCAGCGTCAACTGGAGGCAGGTCTTCAAGCTGCATCGTGACATCGTAGAGAGCGAGCCCGGCGTTTTTCGCGTTAATATCGGCGGCGCCGCCTTCTTCGCCAATTACCTCCCGCTCAAGGGAGACCTCGCCAAAATCCCAAAGGGAAAGACCGTCATCTTTGATCTCTCCGAGTCCTGGTGCGTCGATCACACGGTGATGGAAAATCTCCATCATTTCTGCGAGGACTATGAATCAAGCGGCGGGCATGCCGAGATTCGCGGTCTCGATCAGCACGTCGCGACATCCAAGCATCCTCTCGCGCCTCGCAAGCGCAACGCCTAAATCCTGAGCCTCACAGGAGAAACCCGACCGACGAGGCTATTTCGACAGGAAGGTGATTAGCATGCCGCTCTACCTCGCGTTGACCTGCATCAGCGCGTTGCTTGCCGTCAGCGTCTACGCCATCGTCGAGAGGCGGAACCCAGATATCAGCCGCAACGTCTATCGCATCTGCATTGGGCTATGCGGCCTTCTCTTCTTCTCGGCGGTCATGCCGAGAGGCGCGCACGTTATTTCAACCGCTGTGCCGCTGGGTCTGCCGTGGATCGGCATGCATCTCAGGATCGACGTCCTGAGCGCCTTTTTTCTTGCCGTCGTCAATCTCGGCGGCGCCGCCGCGAGCGCCTATGCGGTCGGTTATGGCGCGCATGAGAAAGATCCGATGCGCGTCCTGCCGTTCTATCCGGCGTTTCTCGCTGGCATGAACATGGTCGTGCTCGCCGACGACGCCTTCAGCTTTCTGGTCGCCTGGGAGTTCATGTCGCTCGCGTCATGGGCGCTCGTGCTGACGCACCATCATGAAGCGGAAAACCGACACGCGGGCTTCGTATACCTGTTGATGGCGAGTTTCGGCGGCTTCGCGCTGCTGATGGCCTTTGGCGTTCTCGGAGGGGTTGGCGGCGCCTATGACTTCGCCTCGATTCGCGAGTCGACGAAAGAGGGCTGGAAAGCCGGCCTGGTGCTGGCGCTGGCGCTCGTCGGCATGGGCTCTAAAGCCGGACTCGCGCCTTTGCACATCTGGCTGCCGCTGGCGCATCCCGCGGCGCCGAGCCATGTCTCAGCGCTGATGAGCGGCGTCATGACCAAGGTCGCCATCTACGGTTTCATTCGCGTCGTCTTCGATTTGCTGGGACCGCCAGCGTTCTGGTGGTCGATCGAACCGCTGACCTTTGGCGCCGCGAGCGCGCTCATCGGGGTGCTTTTCGCCACGATCCAGAGCGATTTGAAAAAGCTCCTCGCCTACAGCACGATTGAAAACATCGGCATTATCTTCATCGCGCTTGGGCTTGCCCTGGCCTTCAAGGCGGACGGCCTGGCGCTGCCGGCGGCGCTCGCCTTCACCGCCGCGCTGTTTCACGTGTTCAATCACTCGCTGTTCAAGAGTCTCCTGTTCTTCGGCGCCGGCGCCGTATTGACCGGCAGCGGGGAGAGAAACATTGAGCGGCTTGGCGGCCTCATTCATTCCATGCCGAAAACCGCGTTTCTGTTTCTCGGCGGCTGCGTCGCCATCTCCGCCCTGCCGCCGCTGAACGGCTTCGTCTCGGAATGGCTGGTGTTTCAGGCGATCCTTCTCAGCCCGTCGCTGCCGCAATGGACGGTGAAGCTTCTCGTTCCCGCTGTCGGCGTGGCACTCGCGCTCAGCGCCGCGCTCGGCGCTGGCTGTTACATCCGCGCCTATGGAATCGCCTTCCTCGGACGGCCCCGCAGCGAAGCCGCGCGCACGGCGAAAGACCCCGATCGCTGGTCGCTCCGCACGATGGCGGCTTTGCTGACGCTCTGCCTGCTCGCCGGTCTGCTGCCGAGCCTCGTCATCGACACGATTTCGCCGGCGGCGAAGGACTTCGTCGGCGGCCGCATGCCGACGCAGGGCGAACTTTCATGGCTCTCGATCGCGCCTGTCGCCGAAAGCCGCAGCTCCTACAACGGGCTTCTGGTCTTCATCTTCATTCTCTTCTCCGCCTATTCGGCGAGATGGGTCATCCACAAATTTGGCTCGGCGCGGTCGCGGCGCGCGCCCGCTTGGGACTGCGGCTACATCGAACCAAGCCCCACGACCCAATATACGGGCAGCAGCTTCGCACAGCCGATCCGACGCACGCTCGGCATCATCGCCTTTTCGGTAAAGGAGCGGCTCGACATGCCGGCCCCAGGCGATACGCGGGCGGCGCGTCTGAGCATCGACATCAAAGACCGTATCTTCGACTATCTTTATGCGCCGCTGACGCGGGCGGTTGAGACTTGCGCCTCCGGCTTCAACATCCTCAGTCTTCTGACGATCCAGGAATATCTCGCGCTGGTTTTCGCCGCGCTCGTCTTCCTGCTGGTTCTGGTGGCGATATGAGCTTTCTCTTCGATCTCGTCGGGCAAGGCGTCCAAATGCTGTTGGTGCTTGCGCTCTCGCCGCTCGTCATCGGCTTTACGAGGAAGCTTAAGGCCCGGCTTCTACGCCGCAAGGGACCGCCGATCATCCAACCCTGGCGCGACCTCATTCGGCTGCTGCGCAAGGAGGTCGTCCTCGCCGAAAACGCGTCATGGCTGTATCGCTCGGCGCCCTATATGATTTTCGCCATGACCTGGGTCGCGGCGTCGCTCGTGCCGACCTTCGCCACGGGGTTGATGTTCAGCTGGTCGGCCGATCTCATCGCCATCATCGCCCTGCTCGGCAGCGCGCGCTTTTTCCTCGCCCTCGCCGGCATGGACATTGGAACAAGTTTCGGCGGCATCGGCTCGAGTCGCGAGGCGATGTTCGGCTCGCTGGCGGAGCCGGCGACGATCATGATCGTCTTCACCGTCTCCTTCGTCGCCGGAACCACGCAGCTTTCCGAAATCGCCGCCTATATGGCCGGGAATCTGGAATTGCGCGCCTCGGTCGGCATGGCGCTGGTCGCGCTGCTCATTGTCGCCATCGCCGAGAATGGCCGCGTCCCCGTCGACAATCCGGCGACGCATCTCGAACTGACGATGGTGCATGAAGCGATGGTTCTCGAATATTCGGGGCGCTATCTCGCGCTCATCGAACTCGCTTCGGCGCTGAAGCTTCTTCTCTACATCTCGCTCATCGCCTGCGTCTTCTTCCCGGTCGGGCTCGCACGGCATGATGCGGGCCTGCAGGCGATGGGCATCGGTCTTGGCGCCTATGTTCTGAAGCTCGCGATCGGCGGCTTCGTGCTCGCGCTGTTCGAGACATCGACAGCGAAAATGCGCGTCTTCCGCGTTCCCGACTTTCTCGGCGCGGGGCTGATGCTCGGCCTCCTCGCCACGCTGCTCGTTTTTGTGACACGGAGTCTCTGATGGAGCTTCTGACAATCGACATCGCGCATGTGCTCGCTGGCGCGCTGGTGCTGACGAGCTTCATGCTGCTCTATCAGGATCGGCTGTCCGGACTGATCAACATCTACACGCTGCACGCCGGCATTCTCTCGCTGTCGGTCGCCTGGCAGGCCTATTATCAAGACGCCCCCCACCTCTATGTCACCGCCGCCATTGCGGCGATTTTCAAGGCGTTGATCATTCCCTTCAGCCTGCGCCGCATCATCGAGCGTCTGGGCGTCCATCGAACCGTCGAAGTCATCGGCGGCGTCGGCATCACCATGCTCATCGGCATTTTTCTGGTGGCGCTGTCTCTCGTGGTCATGCTGCCGGCGACGGCCTCCGCCGACCCGTTGGCGCGCGAAGACATCGCCTTCGCGCTGGCGATCGTGCTGCTCGGGCTGCTGATGATGGTGACCCGCCGCAACGCCGTCAGCCAGATCATTGGCTTCATGTCGCTGGAAAACGGCCTGGTCCTTGCAGCGGCAGGCGCCAATGGCATGCCGCTCGTCGTCGAGATTAGCGCGGCCTTCTCGATCCTGATCGCCTTCATCGTGATCGGCATCTTCCTGTTTCGCATTCGCGAGCGCTTCGACAACGTCGATCTTTTCGAACTCGATCGCGTGCGCGGGGGACGTTCATGAGCTCCGATCTGTTCCTGGTCTCTAACGCGCTTATCGCCATTCCCGTCGTCGCGGCCGTCGCCGTCGCCATCGAACCGGAATATCGGCGCTCGGCGGTGATCAATGTCTGCGCTTCCGGCGCGACCTTTCTTTTCGCGCTTATTTTGCTGATCGTCGAACCAGAGAGCAGCGGCTATCTCTTCGTCGACGATCTCAACATCGTCTTCGTCGTGCTCTCGACCTTCATCGGATTCACCACGAGCGTCTACAGCGCGAGCTATATCGATCATGAAATCGAAACCGGCCGGCTGACCCCGACGAATGTCCGCTTCTATCACGCGATGTATCAGTCGCTGATGTGCGCGATGAATCTGGCGCTGCTCGCCAGCAACATCGGTCTGATGTGGGTTGCGGTCGAAGTCGCCACGCTGACCACGGTGTTGATGGTCGGCATTTACCGCACGCCGCACGCGCTCGAAGCCGCCTGGAAATACTTTATCCTCGGCAGCGTCGGCATTGCGCTGGCGCTGTTCGGAACCATCCTCATCTACATGGCGGCCGAGCCGGTGCTTGGCCAGGGCTACGACGCGATGGTCTGGAAGACGCTGATGTCGCAGGCGCCGCAGTTCAATCCGCGGATGCTCAATGTCGCTTTCGTCTTCCTGATGCTCGGCTATGGCACCAAGGTCGGCCTGGCGCCGATGCACGCCTGGCTGCCTGACGCGCATGCGGAAGGACCGACGCCGATTTCGGCGGTGTTGTCCGGCCTCCTGCTCAATGTCGCGCTTTACGCCGTGCTGCGGTTCAAAATGCTGCTGACCGCCAATGCGGCGGCGATCACGCCGGGCCCCCTGATGATCACCCTCGGCCTTGCGTCGCTCATCATGGCGGCGTTCATGCTCTACCGCCGCGACGACATCAAACGGCTGTTCGCCTATTCCTCGATCGAGCACATGGGCATCATCGCCTTCGCCTTCGGCATGGGCGGCCCGCTCGCCAATTTCGCCGGCCTGCTGCATATGACCATGCACAGCCTGACGAAGTCCGCGATCTTCTTTTCCGTCGGCCACATTGCTCAGGCCAAGGGCACGCAGAAAATCGCCGACATCAGGGGATTGACGCAAAGTCAGCCGGCGCTCGGCTGGACTCTCGTCGCTGGCGTCGTGGCGATTATCGGGCTGCCGCCGCTCGGCATTTTCATGAGCGAATTTCTCGTCGTGAGTTCGACTTTCGCCCGCCAGCCTCTGCTCGCCATCCCGCTCGTTTTCGGCCTGCTTCTCGCCTTCGGCGCCTTGCTGTTGCGTCTCACCGGAATGGCGTTCGGCGAGCCGAGCCGGGACGTCGGCGAGGTGAAAGCGTCAATGTTGCCGCTCTATGCGCATCTCTCGCTGGTGCTGCTCGCCGGACTGTATCTTCCGTCTCATGTCGTGACCTGGTTCCAGAATGTCGCGCGTCTGTTGGGTTGAGCTGGAAGGATAAAGAGATGAACTTCGCCAGCAAACAGACCGCCGCTCAGCCGTCGCAGCCGACCTGCCTGCCCTGGCCGCGCGAAATCGTCGACCGGGCCGGTTGGCTTGCCTTGGCCGAGAGCCTCGCGAAGGGCGAGCGCGAGCTCTTAAGTCTCTGGGGTGAAAGCTCAAGCGTTCATATGGCCGTGCTCGAACCGCGCGAACCGCCGCTGCGCATCGTAACATTGGAATGCCCGGAAGGCGCGTTTCCGTCGGTCGGACGACTGCATCCTCCGGCGTCGAGACTCGAGCGCGCGATCCACGATCTTTTTGGCCTCAAGCCTGAAGACGCGCCCGACCGGCGTCCTTGGCTCGATCATGGCCGCTGGGGCGTTCGTCAGCCCTGTGGCGCGCCCCAGGAGATCAACACCAGTCGCGACCCATACGAGTTCCTTCCGACGGAGGGCGAGCCGCTGCACCAAATCCCGGTGGGGCCGGTGCACGCCGGCATCATTGAGCCGGGTCATTTCCGCTTCTCCGCGAATGGCGAAACCGTGGTACGCCTCGAGGAGCGGCTCGGCTTCGTGCACAAGGGAATAGACCAATTGATGAGCGGCGCCTCGATCGAGCGCGCCGCACAGATCGCCGCGCGCGTTTCCGGCGACAGCACCGTCGCCTACAGTCTGGCCTTCGCCCAGGCGGTCGAAGCGGCCTTTGACGTCAACGTCCCGCCACGCGCCATCTATCTGCGCGCCTTGATGGCCGAACTCGAACGGCTCGCCAATCATTTCGGCGACATCGGCGCCATATGCAACGACGCGGCCTTCTCACTGATGCAGGCGCATTGCAACCTCGTGCGTGAACGCATCTTGCGAGAATCGGCGAGCGCTTTTGGGCATCGCCTGATGATGGATCGCATCGCGCCCGGCGGGGCCGTCGTCGATCTAAAGCCGGAGAGCGCCACGGCGCTTTACGCAATGGTCGACTGGATCGAACTGATGACTCCACGGCTGATCGCGCTCTTCGGGGACACGACGTCGCTGCAGGATCGCACCGTCGGAACCGGATTCGTCAGCGAAGCCCTCGCGAAACAATATGCCTGCGGCGGCTATGTCGGGCGCGCCTCCGGCCGGGCGTTCGACGCGCGCAAGGCGATTGGTTACGCCCCCTACCCGCAGTTGGCTTTTGCAATCGGCGCCTCGAAAGAGGGCGACGTCGACGCGCGCGTCTGGGTCCGATTCGACGAAGTCAAAGCCTCGCTGCAAATCGTCAGACAAATTCTCGACGAAGCGCCGGCAGGACCGATCATCGCCGCCTGGACGCTGCCCGACGACTGGACGCGCGAAGGCGCGGCGCTCGTCGAAGGATTCCGCGGCGATATTTTCGTCTGGCTTCGCATGCGCGCGGACGGCGTCGTGCAGCGCTGCCATTTCCGCGATCCGTCGTGGTTCCAATGGCCGCTGCTCGAAGCGGCGATCGAGAACAACATCGTCGCCGACTTCCCTCTCTGCAACAAATCCTTCAACTGTTCCTACTCGGGCCACGACCTCTAGGACGAGCGCGATGCAGAAATTCTTGCTTCAAGGCTTGCTCCGAAGAGCGTTGACCGAGCGGGCCCCTATTCCCGATGCGGCGTCGACGGCCGAGCTCGGCTATACGCTGGGCCGTACGGCGCGGCAGAAACTCGGACGCAGTCTTTCGATCCGCGAAGTCGACGCGGGCTCCTGCAATGGCTGCGAACTCGAAATTCACGCGCTCAACAACGCCTATTACGATCTCGAAAGATTTGGCCTGCGCTTCGTGGCGTCGCCGCGTCACGCCGACGTCTTGCTTGTCACCGGTCCGGTGACGAAGAACATGCGCGAAGCGCTGGAACGCACCTATGCGGCGACGCCCGACCCAAAATGGGTGATCGCGGTCGGCGACTGCGCCTTTGACGGCGGCGTTTTTTGCAATAGCTACGCGTGCATTGGCGCCGTCGCCAACGTGGTCCCGGTCGATCTCCATATTCGCGGCTGTCCGCCTGATCCGACGACGCTGCTCAAAGGTCTGATCGCCTTCGTTGAAAATATGGAATGAGCCACCGCGGCGCCGCGCCAATGACAAAAAAAGGCCGCGCGCTGTCTGAAAAATGGCGACGCCGCCTTTGGGAAATGCGCGAGCAACATTGGCGCGCACGAAGATAAACTCCAGACAAACACGCACGCAAGGCCTTGGTTACAAAGTGAATAGCGTTAAACAATCCGTAAATCCATTTCGCGCGTTTAACGCAATGAACTGGCTGTTTTGATCGGCGCAGCGAAGCACGGGGCCGCTCGCTGCGAATTCAATCGCGAGCGAGGCTGACACATGAAATTCCTGGGCTGGAAGTGTGGCGTCGCGACAAGCGCCCTTGCCGTAGTTCTCTCAGCGACCGCGGCGAATGCGGCCTCAAGCGAGTCGATCGAGGCAAGGCTTCGCGTGCTGGAAGCGGAGATCGCAAAATTGCGGCGCGAAGCGCGCCAGGCCAAATCCGAGGCGAAGCAGGCCGCGCAGTCCGCTCAAAGCAGCGCCGCCAAAGCCGCGGCGGCGCAGGCCTCGGCAGTGCAAGTCTCGGCGCAGCCCCCTGTGCCGCCGGTCCTCACGACCTTCAGAAACGGCCTTTTCGTCGAAACCGCGGACAAGGCTTATAATTTCAAAGTCGGCGGACGCTTGCAGTTCGACGGCGGCGGCGCGACGCAGCCGCTGAACGGCTGGTCAAATCAGGCCGGCGTTCGCCAGGTGCGTCTGGAAGTCGAGGGCAAGGCCGCACAATACTTGTTTTACAAGCTGCAATATGATTTCGCGGGCTCGCAATATGGCACGCCGTTCAATGCCCCCGTACAAGGCGGCATTCGCGATTTCTATCTTGGCGTGCAGCATCCGCTTCTCGCATTGCCCTTCACGAAGGACCCGGCGTTCATCCATGTCGGCAGCTATTTCGAGCCCTTCACTCTGGAGTTCACGACTTCCTCGCGTTACCGCGACTTCATCGAACGCGCGATGGCGATCGAAGCTATCGGGGCCAGCCGTCACCTTGGCGCGGCGATCGGGGCCTATGGCGAGAATTGGAGCGCAAAGGGCGGCGCCTTCACGACAAGCTTTGAAGATTTGAACACCAACCCCGCCGTCGGCACGCCGCCGCTCATCGGCATCCCTGCAAAAGCCGGGTGGGTTTCGACGGGCGGCAGCCAATATTACGAATTCACCGGCCGATTGACCTATGCGCCGATCATGACTCAGCATGATCTCCTGCATGTCGGCGTTTCCGGCCGCTATCACCAGCCCAACAGCGCCACGGGATTATCCGACGATCGCGTGTTGCGGGTGGGCAACCGCATTCGCTCTGAAGCCTATATTCTCAATCAGGGGCTGCTCGGAACGCCGGATCTCTCCTGCGGCTCGATCATCCTGCCTGGATGGACGTCGGCCGCATCCGCGCATTGCGTCAATAACGTCGAAGCTTTCGACATCGAACTCTCCGCGGCCCATGGACCGCTCTCGCTGCAGGCGGAATATCTGGGACAGCAGGTCAACCGCAACCCGACCAAGGTTGCGCTCGCGCGCATGGCCGGCGCTTTCGCGCCGGGCGGCGCCTCGCAATATTTCAGCGGCTTTTATGTCTACGGGCAATGGTATCTCACCGGCGAGGAACGCGCCGCCGCCTATGACGTGACGAACAAGCTTGGCGCGAATTTCAATCAGGTCCCGATCAAAAATCCGGTGAGCACGGGAGGCATCGGCGCAATTGGACTAGCAGCGCGCTACAGCGCCCTTAATCTCAACAGCGGGCCTTATTCCGGCTCAAGCCTATATAACATGCTTGCCTATACGACGCTGATCGCACCCAATCACGCCGCGGCTGCTTATATCGCCAATGCGGGCGTCGTCGGCGGCCGTCAGCAGAATGTCACCATGGGAATCAATTGGTATCCTGATAATGGATTCCACCTCCAGTTCAACTGGATCCATGTGCTGCGAGCCTCCGCGCCATTTAACGATTACGCTCTGTTCGCCGCAGGCGTTCCGTCGCGACAGGGCGCCTATTTCAACGGAGCCCATCCTGACCTCTTCGAGGCGCGCGCGCAGGTCTATTGGTAGGATGGCCGCTGAAAGAACCAGCCGCGACGCCAGCGGTTCGACGCGACAAATTTGCAACGCTCATCCAATTTCGTCGACGATGGTCGGAACAGAGCTTGATTTCGCGTGTTGTTGGGGTGACGCTTGAAACTGGTTGTTCGGTGGTCCATCTCTAAAAAGGAGAGCCCTAATGACCACGAGAAAACTTCAGCGACGAAGAAACGCCATTAGGACGCTTCTTCAAAACCTCGATACGCGGCCCTTCTGTGAGGACACGCTGCCGCAGTCAGGCGGGTGGTCGAGCCATCCTCGTCCGCGGCTCGCGCGAAACGCATCCAGCGCCGCCGGCCACGGCGACCGCAGGTAGATTCATCGCAGCCCGACGATCGACGGAAACGCCTGTCGTCGGTCCCGCGGTGACGCCCTTTAAGAATGCAACGCCCCGACCGTGGACGTCACGGCGGGGCGTTATGCGTTCGAGCGGCGGCGTTTGTCGCTCCCGCGAAAAAGCGCCCTTCCGTTCTCCTCAACGCGCTCTGGCATTGCGTGCGCTTCGCCTGGAAGCGAGTTCCCTGCGCCGATTTTCCCTTTTGCGATGACGCGGCGAATCTCGGTAAGGATGTGATCCGAACACAACCGTTCTTGAGGGGGACAGGTGCTTTTAAAATTTTGGATGTCGCAATCGATGCCCGTCATGGCGCTCCTGCTCGCGAGCGCCATGGCCGTACTCGCGCTCTTTTTGTGCTGGCTTTGCTTCGCTTCACGCTTTGCGGTCCATGCGCAGAACTGGAAAGGCGTCGTGCCGCCCTTCGTCGCGGTTCCAGCGACGCTTTTTGGCCTGCTGATGACGTTCCTCTCGCAGGATGTCTGGGAAGCAAATCGCCGCGCTTTTCAGGCCGTCACGCTGGAGCGCGAACAATTGACGACCCTCTCTGTGCTCTCCAGCAATCACGGAATTGACGCTGATGAAATCTTAGCCGCTATACATGAATATGTGGAGGCCGTGGTCGGCCTCGAATGGCGAGCGATGGAGAACGGCGAAGAATCCCCCGAAGCGGAAGCCGCGCTGAACAGGCTGACCAGCGCGGTAAGCGGCGCGAAGATCGGACCGGCCTTCCAGCGCGCGCTCCTTAACGCCGTGATTCGTCTGCGATCGGCGCGCGATCAGCGGCTCGCGATCGCGGAAGCCTTTCCCGATGATCGCGAGTGGGCGGCTGTGCTCGTCATCGCCTTTATCACTCAAATCGCGCTTGCCGTGACGCATCTCGACCGTCCCAGGCCGCAGCTCCTCGCACAGGCGATTTTCGCCTTGGCGGCGATCGTTCCGATCTCGCTCGTCGCCTCCGTGGACGAACCCTATTCGCCGCCAAATGCGATCGCTTCCGACCCGCTGGCGCAGTTGCTCGAACGATTTCCTCATAAGTGAACGCGCGCAGGCTGAATGCATCGCCTTTTGCCCAACAAGAAACGACGCCTTCAACATGACCGAAATACAAAAAGTCGCCGGCACCGCTTTCGTCGTCGCCGAGTTTCGCAACGACGAAAACAAGGAGTCACAACCGCTCTACCGCGATCCCTTCGTTGGCCTGTTCCTGGATGAGGATTCGAGAAAAGCCGCGGATCGTATCTCGCGGTCTTTCCCGCCGATCAGAAAAAATGTCCGCTTGAGGACGCGCTACTTCGATGACCGGCTTCGTCATCATATTGGTCAGGGAGCCCGGCAGATACTCATTCTTGGCGCCGGACTCGACACAAGGGCGCAACGGATTGCGGTTGAGGGCGTCGCCTATTTCGAAATCGACGCGCCCGAAACTCAGGCGTTCAAGAGCGCGCGGCTCGAAGAAAATTCCGTAGATCCCAACACGACCTATATTGGCGCCGATTATGTGACGGATGGCATGCTCGATCTGCTGCGACAAAGCGGATTGGATTTCAGCCTTCCCACCCATGTCATTTGGGAAGGCAACACCATGTATTTGGACGATGGCGCCGTTCGTCGAGTTCTGAACGACCTGATGGGCGAATTTCAACGCTGCTCGGCGTCCTTCGACTTTTTCGCCGAGGATGTCATTCAGAACCAAACCGGCGATCCTGAAATCACCAGAGTCGTCGAAAGATTCGCCGCGATGGGCGCGCCATGGACTTACGGAATCGACGACCTTTCCGAAATCGCCGCCAATTGCGGCGCGAAAGTAATTGATCGCGTCACGCTCGCCGAGCTTCATCGAAGCTTCTGGCCGAACCTGCCATTGGCGTCGCCGATTTATGGCTATTATTCGCTCTGCACCGTCGAAAACGCCGTGGATCGGGCTTGAACCGCCAAGGATAAGCCAGTTGCGCCAATGGTAGCGCGCGCCGTCTTGACGTCGGGAGCGGCGGCGCCAATGCTCAGTCGCCAACGGCGTTGATCGACGCTACGTCACAGCTCGGCGATTTGAACGACGCGCACGCCGTGACTCGAGCGGAATCTGCGATCGTTGGTGACGAAGATATCGCACTTCGCCATCGCGGCCGCGTGGAAATGCACGGCGTCCAGCAGTTTCAGGCCCAGACCTGCGCCGAAGCGCCCTGCCTCGATCAACGCCGTCAGGTTCACCGGATGGATGTCGAAGACTTCGTCGTGAAAGAAAAGTCGCTCGTACGCTTGTTCCACCAGCGGCTTTTGTTGCTGGAACGCCCCGAAAAAACACTCCGCGACGCCGATTTCGCTGGTGACGACGCTCGCATTCCGATCGATCAGCCCATACCAAAGACTGGCGACTTTGCTCTGAAATTCGATATTGGCCTCGATGAAATAGATGATCGCGTTCGTATCGAAATAGGCGCGAGAAACACCGTTCAACGCAAGATCAGTCATCGCCGCGGATTTCGCGGATGCTGGCGTCGATCTCCTCGACCGTTCTTGGCCCGAGCAGACGCGCGCCTATGCCCTCCAGCTCCTTCAGGCGACGAATGCGCTCTTGCGGCGAAGGCTGGGTTTCCTTCTGCACGACGCGTGGAAGAAACTGCTTTAGCGTTTCCTCCACCAGATAAGAACGCGAGCGGCGCGTACGCGTCGCCGCCTCGTCGAGGATTTTGCGCGTTTCGTCGGTAAGACGAACGGATGTCGGCGTAGATGGCGCAGGTTTCACGGCGGCGACAGGGCTGACTACGATGTAGTCAATTGTAGTCCGCGTTTCGGCGAAGTCAAATCACGCGAAAACCCGGCTGTCATCCAAGATTTCATATTGGAAGCGAAGGGAGTCGTCGCGCCGCTGCTGAAATCCTAACTTTCGATAGAATTCTCGCGCTTCTCCATTTTCATTTGCGACGCCGACCGTTGCTCGCAAACAACCCGACGCATTCGCATCCTTCAAGATATTGGCGACCAACGCGGTCCCCACTCCTTGTCCCCGAAATCGCTCGCTTACGAACAGCAAATCTATATGGCGAACGCGGAAAGCGCGCACGAAGTTCATCCAATCGAATGTCGCGGCAAAACCCGCCGGTTCCCGGTCGACTGTCGCGATCCAGATGGTGGTGAGCTTCTTCGAACCTAAGCCCCGCGCGACAAATTCAGCGGCGCCAATTCTCGTTTCATGCCCATGATAGGCGGCAAGCGCCGCCATCATTTCCGCGACCACCTCTGCATCAGCGCGTTTCATCTTGCGGATTTTTGGAATGGTCTTTGTTCGCATGCTTGGTGGATCAATTCCTCAAAGCACTCATCCCCCGCTCACCGCGAGCTGCTCCGGCAGCGCATAGGCCCATTGGGTGATGTTGCCGGCGCCGAGGCACACGACATAATCGCCGGGCGCGACGATTTCGCGGATCATCGCCGGCAGCACTTCGGGCGACGGCAGACCCATAGCGCGGCGATGGCCATGCGCCTTGATCGCGGAAACCAGCGCGTCGCGATCGACGCCCGCGATCGGCTGTTCGCCCGCCGGATAGACATCGGCGATGATCACCACATCGGCGTCGTTGAAACAGGTCGCGAATTGATCGAAGAGCGACTGCAGCCGCGTGTAACGATGCGGTTGCATCAGCGCGACCACCTTTCCCTTGGTCGAGGCGCGCGCGGCGCGCAGCACGGCGGCGATTTCGACCGGGTGATGGCCGTAATCGTCGAATATCTGCACGCCGTTCCATTCGCCGGTCTTGGTGAAGCGCCGCTTCACGCCGCCAAAGCCGGCGAGCGCCTTGCGAATTTGTTCTGGCGACAGGCCGAGCTGATTGGCCACCGCGACCGCGGCGGTGGCGTTCAGCGCGTTGTGATGGCCGGGCATCGGCAGGACCAGATCTTCAAGATAGATCGCCTGCGACGTCTTGCGGTCGCGCAGCAGCACGTTGAACTTCGACACGCCGCCGGTGAGATCGACATCAAGCAGCCGCACGTCGGCCTGCGGATTTTCGCCATAGGTGATGACCCGGCGGTCCTCGATGCGGCCGACGAGCTCCTGCACCGTCGGGTGATCGAGGCACATCACCGCGAAGCCGTAGAACGGCAGGTTCTCGATGAAATTGCGGAAGGCTTCCTTGATGGCGTCGAACGTATGGAAATGGTCGAGATGTTCGGGGTCGATATTGGTGACGATCGCGACATCCGCCGGCAGTTTGAGAAAAGTGCCGTCGCTCTCGTCGGCTTCGACGACCATCCAGTCGCCGCCGCCAAGTCGGGCATTGGTGCCGTAAGCGTTGATGATGCCGCCGTTGATCACCGTCGGATCGAGCCCACCGGCGTCGAGTAGCGTCGCGACGAGCGAGGTCGTCGTCGTCTTGCCATGCGTGCCGGCGATGGCGACGCATTGCTTGAGGCGCATCAGCTCGGCGAGCATTTCGGCGCGGCGCACCACCGGCAGCCGCTTTTCGCGCGCGGCGACAAGTTCAGGATTATCGCGCTTGATCGCGGTCGAGACGACGACGACGGCGGCTTCGCCAAGATTCTTCGCGTCGTGTCCGATGCTGACCGTCGCGCCCTTCTCGACGAGGCGTTTGACATTGGCGTTTTCGGCGGCGTCCGACCCTTGCACCTTGTAGCCAAGATTGAGCAGCACTTCGGCGATGCCCGACATGCCGATGCCGCCGATGCCGACGAAATGAATCGGACCCAATTCTCTCGGCAGTTTCATCCTTAGCTCCGTTTTGCAGCGCCTTTCCGCGCCACGTCCAAGATCAGATCGGCGAGCCGTTCGGCGGCGTCGGCGACGCCGACGCTCTTTGCAGCTTTCGCGCGCGCGGCAAGTTGCGCTGGCGCACTGATCAGATCGCACAGGCGCCCCGTCAGAAATTCCGGCGTGAAATCGCTCTGGCGCACGGTTTCGGCGCCGCCCGCCTGTTCGAGAAAGGCGGCGTTTGCAGCCTGGTCCTGGTCAAGCGCATGCGGCAGCGGCACCAGCATCGCGGGGCGCCCGATGACCGCAAGCTCCGAGACCGTCGAGGCCCCGGCGCGGGCGATGACGTAATGCGCCGCTGCGACCCGCGCGGGAAAATCAGCGAAAAAGGGCGCGATCTCGGCGGAGACATTGGCGCCAGCGTAGATCGCCTCGACCCGCGCGATATCTTCGGGGCGCGCCTGTTGCACGACGGCGATGTTCGCCCGCAGCGCGTCGGGGAGCGCCGCGACCGCCGCCGGCACGATATCCGCCATGACGCGCGCGCCCTGCGATCCCCCGGCGACGAGCAGCCGGAAAATCCAATCGTCGAATGACGGATAGGGAATCTCCGCCGCCTCGAGCACATTGGGGCGCACCGGATTGCCGGTGACGACGACCTTGCTTTTCAGGGCCGGAGGCGCGGCGAGAGTCGGCAGGCCGGCGGCGATCCGGTCGACGCGGCCGGCGAGAAAGCGGTTGGCCTTCCCCATGACGCCATTCGCTTCATGCAGGGCGCTCGGCACGCCGAGATAAGACGCCGCCAACAGGGGGGGCACGGTCGGATAGCCGCCGAATCCGATCACCACGGCCGGCTTCACTTGTCGCAATAACGCGACCGCCTGCGCCGTGCCGATAGCCAGACGCGCCACCGCTTGGGCCTTGGCGAAGAGAGAACCGCCGCGCGGCGTTCCAGCGGGGATCACATGCATGGCCCTTGCCGGAAAGCTTCCGCCATAGCGCAGCGCACGCTCTTCGGTAACGAGTTCCGCCGGCAGTCCCCGCTCGGCGAGCGCATGAGCGAGCGCCTCGGCCGGAAAGAGATGGCCGCCGGTGCCGCCCGCGGCGAGAAGAATTGGGGAATCAATCATACTGAAGCTTTTATCACGCCGCCGCCGGAGCGCCCGTCGCGGCGAGTTCGCTCATCACTCTCACTCGCGGCCGCTTCCGGGTGACGGCAAGCAGAAAGCCCATGCCAAGCGACAGCGAAATAAGCGAGGAGCCGCCGTAAGAGACAAAGGGAAGCGTCATCCCCTTGGCGGGCATGAGATGCACATTCACCGCCATATTGATGCAGCTCTGCAAACCGAACAGCATCACCAGCCCCGCCGTCGCGAAACGGCAGAAGGGGTCGCTGTTGCGGGCCGCCGAGAACAGGCCGCGCACCACCACGAAGGCGAAGACCGCGGCGAGCGCGATACAGACGAGAACGCCGAATTCCTCGCCGATGACCGCGAAGATGAAATCGGTGTGCGAGTCGGGCAGGATACGCTTGATCACCCCTTCGCCGGGTCCCCTCCCGAACCACGATCCGGCGATGAAGCTTTCGAGCGCGGTCTCGGACTGAAAATTGGCGGGCACGCCGGCGACCGGCGGCGGCGGCTCCAGAAACGTCTCGATGCGCGCATGGACATGCGGCACGAATTTATAGGCGAGCAGCGCCGAAACGCCGCCAAGGCCGCCCAATCCGACCACCCATATCCAATGCAGGCCAGCCATGAAGAACAGCGCCGCCCAGACGATGGAAATCAGCATCGTCTGCCCGAAATCGGGTTGCAGCATCAGCGGCACGATCGCGATCGGCAACAGCAGAAGCGCGATCAGATTTCCAGGAACGTCCTTGCGCCGCGCCCCTTCCGAGAACGCCCAGGCGACCAGGACGACGAATGCCGGCTTCAAGAATTCCGAGGGCTGAATGCCCAATATCCATCGCCTCGCGCCCTTCACCTCCTGGCCATAGAGGATCGTGGCGAAGACGAGCGCGAGCGAAATGATGAAAATGACGAGCGCCAGCCGGCGCACATGGCGCGGCGAAAGAAATGAGGTCGCGATCATCACGGCGAGCGCCGGCACGAGATAGATCGCCTGCTTGTTGACGAAATGGAAGGTCGCCAGATGCAGCCGCTCGGCGACGGGCGGGCTGCCGGCCATGGCGAAGACCAGTCCGGCGACGATCAGCAAAGCGAGGCTTGCCAGCAGCCAGCGATCCACCGTCCATGCCCAGTCGGAGAATGGCGTTCGTTGCGCGCGCGAGATCATGTCGCTTCTCCTTTTCGCGCCGCGATCACGGCGGGAAGCCCTTCGACGAGGCCGCGAAAGGCGTCGCCCCGCGCCTCGAAATTGGTGAACTGGTCATAGGAGGCGCAAGCCGGCGACAGCAGCACGACTGGCGCCGGCGCGCCTTCGCGAAGCGCGTCGAGCGCCGCGCGCGTCGTCGCGACGTCGAGCGTTCCGCATCGTTCGAAAGGCAGCGCGCCTTCCAACGTGCGCGCAAAATCGTCGGTCGCCTCGCCGATGAGATAGGCTTTACGTATGCGCGAGAAATGCGGCCGCAGCGGCTCGACGCCGCCCTCTTTCGATCGGCCGCCGAGTATCCAGTAAATGTCGGCAAAGCTGGTCAGCGCCTTTTCGGCCGCGTCGGCGTTGGTCGCCTTCGAATCGTTAATAAACAACGCGCGCTCGATGCGTCCCACTTCCTCCATGCGATGCGGAAGACCGGGGAAGCTCAACAAGCCGCGCGCAATCTCGTCGTCATCCAGTCCGCACTCCCATGCCGCGGCGGCGGCGAAAGCGGCGTTCTGCGCATTATGTGCGCCGCGAAGCGCGCGCGCGCCGTCGAGCGAACCAATGAGTTGGGCTTCATCGGGCGGATGCCCCTGCTCTCGGAAATAGACGCTGCGATCCTCGACGTAAAATCCCCAATCGAGCGCGCGCTTCGCCGACACGGGCACGACGCGCTTGCCTGGCGACGCGGCTTCGGCGAGCCGCGCGCCGATCGCATGGCAATAGGAATCGTCGACGCCGACCAAGGCCACTTCCGCCGCCGCTACCAGCCGTTCCTTGATCGCGGCGTAATTTTCGATCGTGCCGTGGCGGTCGATATGGTCCGGCGTAATATTGATCAGCACGCCGATGGTCGGCGCCAGCGAGGGCGCGAGATCAATCTGGAACGACGAACATTCGATGACGTGAATGCGCTCGTCGGACGGCGGCGCGAGATCGAGAATCGGCACGCCGATATTGCCGCCGAGCTGCACGTCGCGGTCGGCTTCTCGCAGGATATGGGCGATCAGCGCCGTCGTCGTTGATTTGCCGTTGGTGCCGGTGATGGCGATGAAGGGCGATCCGCCGGCCCGCGCCTCGCGTTCGCGGCAGAAGAGTTCCACGTCGCCGATGATTTCGACTCCGGCGGCTTTCGCCGCCTGCACGACCCAGTGCGGCTCGGGATGAGTCAGTGGCACGCCGGGAGAGAGGATAAGCGCATCGAACTCGCGCCAATCCGCCACCGCGAGATCTTCGAGCGCCACGCCCTGCGCGACCGCCTTGAGCCGGCCGGCCTCGCCGTCGTCCCAGGCGGCGACGCGCGCGCCGCCGGCGATCAGCGCACGGGCGGTCGAGAGGCCCGAGCCGCCGAGGCCAAAAAGCGCGACGTGTTTGCCCTTGAAGGATTCGACCGGAGTCATCGTCACCTCAGTTTCAACGTCGCAAGGCCCATGAGGGCCAGCACGAAGGCGATGATCCAGAAGCGAATGACGATTTGAGGCTCTTTCCAGCCCTTCTGCTCGAAGTGATGATGAATGGGCGCCATCAGGAAAATGCGCTTCTTGGTGAGCTTGAAATAGACGACCTGGATGATCACCGACGCGCCTTCCAGAACGAAAAGGCCGCCGACGATGACGAGCACGAATTCCTGCTTCACCGCCACCGCCACCGAGCCGACGAGTCCGCCCAGCGCCAGCGAACCGGTGTCGCCCATGAATATTTGCGCAGGCGGCGCGTTGAACCACAGAAAGCCGAGGCCGGCGCCGATGAACGCCGAACAGACGATGGTCAATTCGCCGACGCCCGCCACGTAATTGACGCCGAGGTAGTTCGAAAAGATCGAATTGCCGACGAGATAGGCGAAGATCGCGAAGGCGCCGGCGGCGATCATCGACGGCACGATGGCGAGCCCGTCGAGCCCGTCGGTGAGATTGACGCAATTGCCCGCCGAGACGATGACGAATGCGCCAAACAGGATGAAATAGGGGCCGAGCGTCGCGACATAGCCCTTGACCATGGGAATGGCGAGCTTCGTCATATTCTCTCCGCCGCTATGCATCAGCGCGTAGCAGGCGAGGCCGGCGATCAGGAATTCGAGCGCCAGTCGAAGCTTGCCGGAAAAGCCGGCGTGCGACTGTTTGGTCACCTTGAGATAGTCGTCATAAAAACCGATGAGGCCGAAACCGACGGTGACGAAGAGCACGATCCACACATAGGAATTGCGCAGATTCGCCCAGAGCAGCGTCGCCGCCACCAATCCCGACAGAATCATCAGGCCGCCCATCGTCGGCGTGCCTTTTTTAGTCACGAGATGCGAGGCCGGTCCGTCCTCGCGGATCGGCTGCCCCTTGCCCTGCTTGATGCGCAACGCCGCAATCACGCCAGGTCCGAAGAAGAAGACGAAGAACAGCGCCGTCGCCGCCCCCATGGCGGCGCGAAAAGTGATGTAGCGGAAGATGTTTAGCGGACTGTAAAGGTAAGATAAGTCCGCAAGCAGCGTGAGCATCGTCTCTCCTCAGTTCGCCATTTCTTCGGCGAACGCGGTTTTCAAGGCCGAGACGATCCGCGACATCCGCGAACCATTGGAGCCTTTCACCATCACAACGTCGCCGGGCCGAACGGCGGAGAGAACCGCCTCTTCCAGTTCCAGCGGCGTCGCCCGATGCGCGCCGCGCATCTCATCAGGCGCGGCGTAACTCAGGCGCGACATCAACGGGCCGGAGGTGAATAGCAGATCAACCCTGGCGTCGATAAGGTCCTGGGCGAGCGCGGCATGCAGTTCGCCAGCCTGAGGCCCAAGCTCCAGCATGTCGCCCAAGACCGCGATCCGCCGGCCGCCGGCCCCTGTCGGCGCGCCGCCAAGCAGCTCCAGCGCCGCGCGCATCGAGGTGGGGTTGGCGTTGTAGCTTTCATCAATGAGCGTAAGCTCGCCATCTGGCGTCGATATTTTTTCGCGTTGGCCGCGTCCGGACGGCGGCGTGAAATCGGCGAAGGCCGACGCCGCTTCCTCCAGATCGACGTCAAAAACGGCCCCAACGAGCAGCGCCGCCAGCGCGTTGACGGCGAGATGCTTGCCCGGCGCGCCGATGCGGAAGCGCAGTCGCCGCTCGAGAATTTCCGCCTCGACCAGCGCGCCTTCGCCGGCCGGCGCGTAAGACAGCAGCCGCGCGTCAGCGCCTTCCGTCTCGCCAAAACCGAAGACATGGCTGGCGCTTAGCGCAGCCGCCGCGGCGAGACGCTCGTAAAAACCATCGTCGCGGTTGATGATTGCGACGCCGCCGTCGAGCGCGGAGAAGATTTCGGCTTTGGCGTCTGCGATATTTCCAATCGATCCGAAATATTCGAGATGGACCGGCGCGATACGGGTGACGACGGCGACATGGGGCCGAACCTGAGCGACGAGCGCGGCGATCTCGCCCGCGTGATTCATGCCGAGTTCGAACACGCCGAAATTCGACTCCGCCGGCATGCGCGCGAGCGTCAACGGCACGCCCCAATGATTGTTGTAAGACGCCGTCGACGCATGGGTGGCGCCGAAGCGCGACAGCATGAGCCGGGTCATATCCTTCGTCGACGTCTTGCCGACCGAACCTGTGATCGCGGCAACGAAAGCGCCGGTGCGTTCGCGCGCGCGCCGACCGAGCGATTCGAGCGACTGCTGCACGTCCTTGACTACGAAGAGCGGGCCGGCGCCGGAAAGCTCGGCAGCATGCGCTTCGTCGATCACCGCCGCCGCCGCGCCCTTCTCGAACGCCGCCCGCACGAAGTCATGGCCGTCGCGCGTTTCACCCTTGATGGCGACGAACAGGTCTCCGGGCTGAAGCGTGCGCGTGTCGATGGAAACGCCGTGTGCTTCGCGCGCAAGGCCGCCGCTGGCGCGCGCGCGAAGCGCGCCGACCAGCGCCAATCCTGACCACAGCGGCTTTCCGGTCATGAATGATGCTCCTTAAGCGCCTGCGCGATCGCCTCATGATCGGAGAAAGGCAGAACGCGCCCGCCGACGATCTGCCCGGTCTCGTGACCTTTTCCCGCCACGACAAGCGCGTCGCCCGTGTGAAGTTTACTAACGGCGCTGGCGATCGCCGCGCGACGGTCCCCAATCTCGATGATTTGCGCTGCGCCGCCGCGGGTTCCTTCCAGAATTTCTGCGCGAATGGCGGCCGCGTCCTCGCTGCGCGGATTGTCGTCGGTGACGATGGCGACATCAGCGGCGCGGGCGACGATTTCGCCCATCAGCGGGCGTTTGCCGCGGTCGCGGTCGCCGCCGCAACCGAAGACGACAATCAGGCGATTTTTTGTCAACGGCCGCAAAGTGGCGAGCACTTTCTCCAGCGCGTCAGGCTTATGCGCATAGTCGACGAAAATCGGCGCGCCCTCGCGCTGGCCGACGAGTTCGAGACGCCCCGGCGCGCCTTTGAGAGCTTCGAGCGCCGCAAAAACCCGCCGCGGGTCATTGCCGCTCGCGATCGCAAGGCCGGCGGCGACGAGGGCGTTCGACACCTGAAACGCGCCAGCGAGCGGCAGCTTCGCTTCATATTCGACGCCCTCATAGCTTAGCCGCAAGGAAGTGGCGAGGGCCGACGGCGCCGCCGACAGCAGCCTGATCGCTTCTCCCTTCAAACCGACGCTGAAAATCTTGAGGCCGCGCGCTCGGCAGATTTCCATCACGCGAGGCGCGACATCACTGTCGGCGTCGATCACCGCGGTCTGGCCGGGACGCATCAGCGTATCGAAGAGCCGCATCTTCGCCGCGAAATATTCGTCCATGTCAGCGTGATGATCGAGATGGTCGCGCGAAAAATTAGTGAAGCCGGCGACATCGACGCGCATGCCGTCGAGGCGGCGCTGATCGATGCCGAGCGACGACGCTTCCATCGCCAGATGCGTCACGCCGCGCCCCGCAAGATCGTCAAGGGTCTGGTGCAGCTCGACCGGTCCGGGCGTCGTCAGCGCGCCATAATGCGCGCCGCGCGAATCGACGATTCCGACGGTGCCGAGCGAGGCCGCCTCATGACCGAGCACGGCCCAGATTTGGCGCAAGAAGGCGACGACCGAGGTCTTGCCGCTCGTTCCGGTGACGGCGGCGATGGTTGACGGCTGACGAGGAAAGAATCGCGCCGCGGCAAGCGCCAGCGCGCGCCGAACGTCGTCGACGACAACAAGCGGCAACGAACATTCGCCAGCGCGCCGCGCGACGACGACGCAGGCGCCGCGCGCGGCGGCGTCGGCGACATAGGACATGCCGTCGCCGGCATGACCAGGTATGGCGAAGAATGCGAAGCCGTCGCGCGCCATTCGACTGTCGGCCGTCAGGCCGGCGATCTTGAGCCCGCGCAAGGCGGGCTCAAGGTCAGGCGTCGCAAGCAGTTCGGACAGCAGCATCAATGCCCTCCCCCGCCGCGGGCGGGAACATTGGCATAGCCATAACCCAATTTGGCGAGGAGGGGGAAAGGCTGGTGCGGCGGCTCGAAGCGCGGGGCGAGTCCGAGGATCGGACCGACTCGCTCGACGATCTCGCCCGTCACATGCCCGGCGTTATAGGCGGCCGTCGCATAGCCGCCGGTTTCCGGCAGGCCCTGCGGTTCATCCATGATGGTGAGGAACAGATATTTCGGCTTGTCCGCGGGGGCGACGGCCATGAAGGTGTTAAACAGCTTGGTCTTCGAATAATGCCCGTTGATGACCTTTTCCGCCGTGCCGGTCTTGCCGCCAACGAAATAGCCGGCGATATTGACTTTTCGCGCCGTGCCGATTTCGGCGTTGAGGCGCATCAGATAGCGCATCGCCTCGCTCGTCTCAGGCCTTATCACGCGTTCGGCGCCGTCCTTGGCTTCCGCCTCGCCGCGCTTGATAAAGGTCGGCGTAATCAGATACCCGCCGTTCATCAGCGCGCCGACCGCCATCATCGCCTGGAGCGGCGCCACCGCGAGGCCGTGACCGAAGGCGATGGTCATGGTGTTCAGCTCGCCCCACTTTTTCGGCACGATCGGCTCGGCGCTTTCGGGCAGTTCAGTGCGCATGCGGGTAAGCTGGCCCATCTTGCGCAAAAACGCCTTGTGCCGCTCGACGCCCTGGCCCATCGCCATGCGCGCGGTGCCGACGTTGGACGAATAAGTGAAGACTTCCGGCACGGTGAGCGCGCGATTTTGCGCGTGATAATCATGGATCTTAAAGCGGCCGAACGACAGCACGCCGCGCGCGTCGAGTCTTGAATTGAGATTGACCTTGCCGGAGTCGAGCGCCATCGCGATGGTCAGCGCCTTGAAGGTCGAGCCCATCTCATAAACGCCGACGTTCATGCGGTTGATATGGATGGGATCGAGCGCTTCCGTCGGCTTGTTCGGATCATAGTCGGGCAGCGACGCCAGCGCGATCACTTCTCCGGTGTTGACGTCCATGATCGCCGCGGCGCCGGCCTTCGCCTTGAAATGCGCGACGCTTTTCTCGAGTTCGTCGCGCAGCGCATGCGTCGCGCGCATGTCGAGCGAAAGCGACACCGGCTTCAGTTCCTCGGGCGTCACGCCAAAGCCGGCGCCGTGCAGATCGGCAAGCCCCTGCCCGTCGATGTATTTTTCGATGCCGGCGATGCCTTGATTGTCGATATTGGCGAAGCCGAGCACATGCGCGCCGATCGGCCCATTGGGATAGACGCGCTTGTTTTCGGCGATCAGTCCGACGCCCGGCAGTCCAAGATGGAAAACTTCGTCGCGCTGATGCGGCGTCACTTCGCGCTTTACCCACACGAAGCCTTTTCTCGATCCGAGCCGCTCGCGCAATTCGCGCGAGTCGAGTCCCGGCACAGCGGCGGTCAACAGCTCGGTCGCTTCATCCTTGTCGATGATGCGGCGCGGCTCGGCGAAGACCGACATCACCTTCACGTCGCTGGCGAGCACCTCGCCGTTGCGATCGAGAATGTCCGGACGCGACGCGGCGACGGCTTCCGCCGCAGCCCGCCGCGTGGTCGCCGCTTCCGGCTTGAAGCCCAGATAGATGAGCTTGATCGCGATCACCCCGTAGAGCGCCAGAAAGCCCAGGGCGGCGAGCCGCATGCGCGGCGCGCTCAAATCGAGGCTTGTCGAAAACATGGCGCGCAGCAGCGCCTGCATCTCGCGCATTCGAGAAAGCGATGGTGGCGGATCGCGCATGGTCTGCGTCATGGCTTGGGTCGCTCTTGTCCTTGCGCTTTGGGCGTCGTTGTCGACGCGCCGCCGGAGACGGGCGGCGTCGCCGGCATGCTCAATCCAAGTGAGTCGAGCTTCTCGCCGATCGAGTCGACGCGCGCCGATCTTTCGGGGAGCGATTGGGCGGAAACGATCTGGGTCGCATCGACCTGTTTCATGCCGGAGAGATACTTGTCAGCGAGCTGCTGAATGCGCTCGGGCCGGGTCATATAGGCCCATTCGGCGCGCAGCACCGCGATCGCGTCGCGTTCCTGCCTGATCTCGATCTTGGTTTTCGTAATCTGCTCGGCGCGATAGCTCGTCTGATATTTGATCGAATAGGCGTAGACCGCCGAACCGACCAGGACCACGATCGCAACGATGTTGAGGAATCGCAGCATCAGGCTTTTCCCTTGTCGCGATCGGGCAGGCGAGAAAGCCGCGCGAGCCTCGCGTCGAGCGGATGCCGCGCCGCCGCCGTGCGCGTCGCATAGCGCAGCTTGGCCGAACGCGCGCGCGGATTGGCCGCCGTCTCGGCGGATGTCGGCGTGATGGGCTGGCGGCCCTGGCAGACGAAACTCGGCGCCGGCGGCGCCGTTTCGCCGGGAAGGCGGCGAGAGCCGGTTTCGCCCCGTCCGCAGCGTTCTGCGAGAAACTGCTTGACGATGCGATCCTCAAGGGAATGAAAGGTCACGACGACAAGCCGGCCGCCTTCGCCGAGCAGCCGTTCGGCGCCGACGAGGCCGTTCAGCAATTCTTCGAGTTCTTCATTGACCGCAATGCGCAGCGCCTGGAAGCTCTTCGTCGCCGGATGAATGTCGCCCGGACGATTGGGCGCGACGCGCTCGATCAGTCCGGCGAGCGCTTTCGTCGTTTCGAACGGCGCGATGTTGCGGTCATGGACGATGGCGCGGGCGATGCGCCGCGCGGCGCGCTCTTCGCCGTAAAAATACAGAATGTCGGCGAGCGTCTCTTCATCCGCCTCATTGACGATGTCGGCGGCGCTGCGGCCCTGCCCGCCCATGCGCATGTCGAGCGGCCCCTCGGCGCGAAAGGAAAAGCCGCGCTCAGCTTCGTCGAACTGCATCGACGAGACGCCGATATCGAAGACGATTCCGTCGACCGGTGCGAAGCCTTGCGCGCGCGCAATATCTTCGAGCTGGGAAAAGCGCGCTTCGACAAGCGTGAGCCGTCCGCGCATCTCTTCGACGAGCGAAGCGCCGGCCGTCACCGCCGTCCGATCGCGATCAAGCGCGAGCACGCGCGTATCCGGCTCTGCAAGCATGGCGCGCGTATAGCCGCCGCCGCCGAAGGTCGCGTCGACATAGCGTCCGCCGCGCCGCACGCCGAAAACGGCGATCGCCTCATCGCGCAGCACCGGAATATGCGTCCCTGCGGACGTCATCGGCATGCTCCTCATCAGGCGGCGCGCGGCGCGAGGCGGCCGGCGGCGCGACGCCAAGCGTCCCGCGCGCGCAGGCGCGTCGAGACGGCGTATTTGCGGCTGGGCGGTTTTAATCGACATGGAACCGCGAGGCGTCGGGAGCAGGCGGGTCGCCACGCGCCGAATTCGGCAACCGGCTTCATTAGGCTTTTTTATCGTTAAGGGAGCGTTTACGGTAGCTTCGAATTTGGCGGCCTCGTGGCGGCGAAGAGCGATGCAAAGCTTCCCTGCCGCAATTTTTGATTGACGACAAAATCGTCGATGTGAGCGCCAGTCGGCCTGTAAGCCGGGTTCTGTACGTCCTTTGCAGAACGTGACGACCATTCCTCTGGGACGGACGTTGCCGCCCGCCTCAAGCAACCAACCCGGGCGACAATCCCGGAGACGGGTCGAAGACGCAAAGCTTGCGCTTTTAGGCCTTCCGTCGCCCCTATTCGGTCTTGCTCCCGGCGGGGCTTGCCGTGCCCCGAACGTCGCCGCTCGGGCGGTGCGCTCTTACCGCACCCTTTCACCCTTACCGCTTGCGCGGCGGTTTGCTTTCTGTGGCGCTATCCCTGGGGTCGCCCCCGCCGGACCTTATCCGGCGCCGTGTCTCCGTGGAGCCCGGACTTTCCTCTGCTTAACGCAGCGGCCGTCCAGCCGACTGGCGTAATGAGGGATAGGCGCCCAAGCGACGGAATGCAAGACTGGCGAAATCGCGAGCGCGACGCCTGCAGTTGCGGATTTTTATTCCGCGTCTCGAAATCGGCGAGATGGTCGCGGAAACTGGAACCTTGCAGGCGTTTTAGCGCTTAAAGTCCCAGTCGCATGCGCGGCTTGATCATAGCGGCGACAAGTTTTTCCCGGACGGTTCGTCATGCCGCAAAGCAGCGCCGCCAAGAGAGACCCCCGTGTCGTCATCATCGGCGGCGGCTTCGCCGGCATCGCGGCGGCCCAGGCGCTCGCCGGGTCCGGCGCGCGTATAACGATATTGGACAGCACCAATCATCACTGCTTCCAGCCCCTACTCTATCAGGTCGCGACCGCGGCCCTAGCCGCGCCGGAAGTCGCCTGGCCGATACGTCATGTCATGCGGCGCCAGAAGGACGCAACCGTGCCGATGCTCACGGTCACCGGCGTCGATGCCGCGCGCAAAGTCGTCGCGACCAAAACATGCGAGATCGGCTATGACTTTCTCGTCGTCGCGACGGGGGCGACGCATTCCTATTTCGGCCATGACTGGGAGAGTTTGGCGCCAGGGCTGAAAACCATCGCCGACGCAGCGCGCATCCGCCGCAGACTGCTTCTGGCATTCGAACGCGCGGAGATCAGCGCCGATCCGATCGAGCGCGAGCGGCTGCTCACCATCATCATCGTCGGCGGCGGTCCGACGGGCGTCGAACTTGCCGGCGCCATTTCGGAACTCGCCCAGCGAACGCTCCCGCCTGAGTTTCGCCGCGCCGATCCGAGGAAGGCGCGCATCATCCTGCTCGAAGCAGGGCCTCGCATTCTGGAAAGCTTTCCCGAACGGCTTTCGCAATATGCACGCAATTCGCTCGAAAGAAACGGTGTCGACGTGCTGACGGACATGCCAGTCGATCACATTTTCGAAGACAGAATTGTCGCGGGAGAGAAGGAGATCGCCGCCGGCGCGATTCTCTGGGCCGCCGGCGTGCAGGCGTCGCCCGCGGCGAATTGGCTGGGCGTCGACGGCGATCGCAGCGGGCGCATTGCGGTGAATGGGGACCTAACGGTTCCCGGCCTGCCCGACGTCTATGTGATCGGGGATCTCGCGTTTCTGACGGGTCCCGACGGGGCGCCGGTTCCGGCGCTCGCCGCTGCCGCCAAGCAAATGGGCAAATACGCCGGACGCGCCATCCGGTTGCGTCTCAAGGGGTGCTCGCCGCGCAAACCCTTCCGCTATCGCGACTACGGCAGTCTGGCGACAATCGGCCGCAACTCGGCGATCGTCAAACTGGGACGGCTGGAATTGACCGGGTTCCCCGGCTGGCTGTTCTGGAGCATCGTGCATATTTATTTTCTGGTGAATTTGCGCAGCCGCATCTTCGTGGCGATGAGTTGGATCGCGACCTATCTGACGAGCCATCGCGGCGCCCGGCTGATTATCCGCTGAGACAATCCGAGCATGGCGCGAAAACGAACCGTCATTGCCACCGCTAGCGCTGCAAGATTTCCGCTCGAGAGCGGAATGGATTAAATCCTCCACATGAATGCGGCGCAGGACGAGGAAGAACGAGCGCGAGTCGTCGACATCTTGGCGCCCGTCGCGGTCGACTCGACCTATTCCTATCTCGCGCCGGCGGCGATGCGTCTTCAGCCCGGCGACAGCGTCCGGGCGCCGCTCGGACGCCGCGAGGCCTATGGCGTCGTCTGGTCGATCGACGGCGGTTCCCCTCCGGGCGGCAATCTCAAGACGGTCAGCGCCCGGCTCGACCGTCCGCCGCTCTCGCGAAAACTGCGCGACTTCATCGACTGGCTGGCGCGTTACACGCTGACGCCGCGCGGCATGGCGCTGCGCCTCGCCACAAGGGCCGCGGAAGACGCCGGACCGGAAGCGCCGCGCACGCTCTATTGCGCCAGCGGCGCGGCGCCGGAACGATTGACGCCGACGCGCGCGCGCGTCCTCAAGGCTGCGGAAGGCGGCGTCGCATTCGCCAAGAAAGCGCTTGCCGAAGCCGCCGCCTGCTCGACCGGCGTCATCGACGCGCTCGTTGACGAAGGCGCGCTGGAGGCGGTCGCCGCGCCGCCAGAGCCGATTGCGCCACCGCTTGATCCCTTGTTCGCAACGCCGGTATTGGAGCCCGCGCAGCAAGAAGCCGCCGACGCGCTGAAGACGGCACTTTCGTCGCAGACGTTCAAGCCCTTTCTGCTCGAAGGCGTCACCGGCTCCGGCAAAACCGAAGTCTATTTCGACGCGATCGCCGCGACCCTACAGGCCGGCGGACAGGCGCTGGCGATGATGCCGGAAATCGCGCTCACCACTCAATTTCTCGAGCGCTTCGCTTCGCGTTTCGGCGAGAGGCCGGCCGAATGGCATTCTGGCGTCAGCGCCCGCAAACGCGCGCGCATCTGGCGCGGCTGCGCGACCGGCGACGTGCGTGTGGTCGTCGGCGCGCGCTCGGCGCTGTTCCTGCCCTTTTCGAAACTGCGGCTGATCGTCGTCGATGAGGAGCATGAAGGCGCCTATAAGCAGGACGACGGCGTGAGCTATCACGCGCGCGACATGGCGGTGGTGCGCGCGCGGATGGAGGAAGCGACGATCGTCCTCGCCTCGGCGACGCCCTCGATCGAAACCCGCGTCAACGCCATGCGCGGACGCTACGGCTATCTTAAGCTCGATTCACGGGCGCGCGCGCGGCTGATGCCGACGCTCGAAGCGATCGACATGCGCAAGGAAGGCCCGCCGCGCGGCAGATGGATCGCCCCACGCCTCGCTTTGGCGGTCGGCGAAACGATCGCGCGCGGCGAGCAGGCGCTGCTCTTTCTCAATCGGCGCGGCTATGCGCCGCTGACGGTCTGCCGCACATGCGGCCATCGCTTCCGCTGCGCACAATGCGACGCCTGGTTGGTTGAGCATCGCTTCCGCCGCGCGCTGATGTGCCATCATTGCGGCCATGTTGAGCGCCGGCCCGACGTCTGCCCCGAATGCGGCAGCGAAGATTCGCTCGCCGCCTGCGGACCCGGCGTCGAGCGACTCGCCGAAGAAGCGGCGACGCTCTTTCCCAACGCCCGCATCCTGGTTCTTTCGTCGGATTTCCCTGGCGGCGCCGAGCGGCTGCGGCGCGAATTAGAGGAGATCGCAAATGGCGCCTTCGACATCGTCATCGGCACGCAACTCGTCGCCAAGGGCCATAATTTTCCTTATCTCACGCTCGTCGGCGTGATTGACGCGGATTTAGGTTTGGGCAGCGGCGACCCGCGCGCCGCTGAGCGCACGTTTCAACTTCTCAATCAGGTGACAGGACGCGCCGGTCGCGGCGACAGGCCGGGACGCGCGCTGATCCAGACCTTTCAGCCGTCGCATCCGGTGATCGAGGCGCTGCTCTCTGGAGACGCGGAGAAATTCTACGCGCAGGAGATCGCCGTGCGCGAGCGCGCCGGACTTCCGCCCTTCGGCCGTCTCGCGGCGCTGATCGTTTCCGCCAAAGACGCCGCCACGGCGGAAGCGCATGCGCGCGCGCTGGCCAGAGCCGCGCATGAATTGCCGCCATCGCCGCGCTACAGCGTCGCCGCGCCCGGCGCATGGCCCGAGGAAAATGAAATCACCCTGCTTGGCCCTGCGGAAGCGCCGATCGCGCTGATCCGCGGCCGCTACCGATTTCGGTTGTTGGCGAAGGGACCGCGCGGCGCCGACATGCAGGCGTTTCTACGCGACATGCTCGCCACAGGACCTAAGGAGCGAGGCGGCGTGCGCGTTCAAATCGATGTCGACCCGCAAAGCTTCTCGTAAGCGACACTAATCGCAAGGCGAGAAATGAGATGACGAGTCTTGAACCGAAGTTGCAAACATCTAGTTAGCGGCTGGTGAGCGCATAGGCGACGGCGCTGCGCTCATATTTGCACACACGCAAAGAGCAGGAGGCGCAGAGCATGATCAAACATGTGAGAACCTGTCTTTTCGCCGCCTTGGCGGCGGGCGCGCTGGCTTACGGAGCGCCAGCGGCAAAAGCGATGCCGCTCGATAACAGCGTTTCACAGTCGGTCGATGATGCGACCGGCGTGCAAAAGGCGCTATGGGTCTGCCGCTACGGACGCTGCTGGTGGCGTCCGGGGCCGCGCTACTGGGGGCCGCGGCCTTATTGGCGCCGGCCCTACTGGCGTCGGCCTTATTGGCGTCGGCCCTACTGGCGCCGCCGCTACTGGTAGGAATTACGGATTGCGCAAGATGCGCCTGAGCGGACGTTGACGAAGGAAGACGGGAAGCGGCGCGCCTCCCGTCTTCGACCCATTATCCGCCGACGACGCGGGCGACGATCCTCGCTGTATAATCCACCATCGGAACGATACGCGCGTAATTGATCCTTGTCGGGCCGATGACGCCGAGCGCGCCGATGATCCGACGTTCGCTGTCGCGCAGCGGCGCGGCGATCATCGACGAGCCGGAAAGCGAGAAGAGCTTGTTCTCCGAGCCGATGAAGATGCGCACCCCTTCGCCCTGTTCGGCGCGCTCCAGGAGATCGATGACCTCGGTCTTTGTCTCCAGATCGGCGAACAGCAGCCGAACGCGTTCAAGATCGGCGGCGGCGGTCAGATCTTCGAGAAGATGCGCCTGACCGCGCACGATCAATTGCCGCGATTCGCCCATCGCGCCGGCCCAGGTCGCGAACCCCGCTTCGACGAGACGGGCGGCGAGTTCGTCGAGCTCCCTTTGCGCGGCCTGACGCGAGCTTTCAATGCTCGCTCTCGCCTCCGCGATGGTGCGACCGCAGACTCGCGCGTTCAGATAGTTCGCGGCTTCGGTCAGCGCCGAGGCCGGAAGATCGCGCGCGACGGGAATGACCCGGTTCTCGACCGATCCGTCGTCGGCGACCAAAATGACGAGCGCCCGCTCGGGCTCGAGCCGAACGAAATCAATCTGCTTTAGGCGCACATTATCCTTGGAGGCGACGACGACGCCGGCGACGCGCGTCAGGCCCGACAGCAAAGTCGTCGCTTCCGCGAGAACGCCGGAGAAATCATGGTCCTTAGACGCCGCTTCGACCTCGGCGGCGATCCGCGCGCGTTCGTTTTCTTCGACATCGCCAATCTGCAGCATGGAATCGACGAAAAAGCGCAGCCCAAGCTCGGTTGGGAGCCGACCCGCGCTGGTATGAGGCGCATAGATGAGGCCGAGTTCCTCAAGATCCTGCATGACATTGCGCACAGATGCAGGCGACAACGTCATCGGCAGAAGCCTGGCGAGGTTCCGCGAGCCGACCGGATCGCCGGAGGCAAGATAGCTGTCGACGATCTGCCGGAAAATTTCGCGGGCGCGGTCGCTAAGTTGCGCGAGGCTTAAAGCCGAAGGGTGGGCATGCGGCGGGTTGCGGATCATGGTTCGAGTCTATCGCATCCGGGCCCCAACGAAAAAGCCCGGCCGCGAGGCCGGGCTTCGTCGACGTCGGGGAGGACGGTCGATCAGATACCGAGTTCGGGCATGCCGATCAGCGCGCCGAAGCTCCTAATCTGATAATTGACGCCGACGCGGGCGATGTTCGTATCCAGGTGATTGCCGGTGGCGGTGCGGTAGGCGAACGGGAGGGCGATGCTCGCGCTGGAAGACCCGTTCATGCGGGTAAAGATATACTCCGCCTTGACGGTCCAGTTGTCGAGGATGGCGTATTCGACGCCGGCGCCAATGGCGAAACCCGCCTGCCACACGGACCGGTTGACAGCGAATCCCGACCCCCAAAACTGGCCATAAGGAAGCACCTTGCCATAGGCCAAGCCGCCGGTGATGTAAGGAAGAAACCGGCCGAAAGCGTAACCGAAGCGCAGACGCTCCATGCCAAGCCATTGCAGGCGGCTGCCGGCGCTAGCGCCAAAATAATACGCCCCAGTATTCGTCGGGTGAACATTGGCGTAGTTGAATTCGCTCTCGTAACCGACAACGACGTTGTTGGCGAACACCCAATTGTAGCCGTTCTGGTAGCCGACCAAATAGCCGCTCGTTCCGATCGAAGTCGTTGTTGGAATCGCGAGGAAGGGTCCGGGCGACAGCAGGTAGACCTGCGAATAATGGCTGGAGTCGCCGCCCGCGTAAGAGCCGCTGATGCCGATGTGGAAGCCTTCCCAGCTGAAAACCGGCGGCGGCGGAGGCGGCGGGGCCTTGTAGATCGGAAGGTCAGCCGCCGACACGGCGCTGACTGCCAACACTGACGCAAAGGCGCCGACAACAAAGCTTCTAAAAGACATCCGAGGCGCCTCCAATAAGCCCGTCCTCTCGGGACGAGCGGCAGTGTCAGAGGCAAAGTAGCATCATCAATCCTAAGACGTAATTAGCGCGACAGGGTGGAACGCCGTTTTCCCGGTGCCGTTGCCGATGCGCCACACCCTTGCGCAATGCACTGTTTCTCATGTCCTATTCTCTGCGCCGGCGCTGATCAGCGCCCCCGTCAGCACGCCGAGGCTGGCCTTGTAGGCGGCGAGCGAGAAGCGCGACTCGTAATAGCGGCGCGCCGGACTGACGCGACGCGCGGATTCGTCCAAAGGCGCGGTCGCTGCCGCACGGCTCAGCGCATCGGCGAATTCCGAAGCGGAATCGGCGATGACGACGCCCGGCAGGCGCAACGCCTCCTCATCCATCCCCCGCATCGCCTGCGTGGTCGCGATCAGCGGCAGACCGCTCGACAACGCTTCGACCGACTTGATCGAAAGACCGGTGCCGCTGATCGTCGGCAGCAGAGCGATTCGCGCATTGGCATAGACCGCGCGCGGATCGTCGACCCGGCCCAGGAACCAATCCTTATACGCGGCGTATTGCTCAGGCGCCTTTGAGCGAATCGCGGCGTCGACATTGCCGACGATCTTCACTGCGACGCCCTGCGTCTTTGGCGCGACGTCGCGCAGGAACCAGATCACGCTTTCGACATTGGCGGCGTTGTTGCTCGCGACGAGAACAATGTCCGGTCCGCCAGGTCCGGTCGGCGCCTCGGGAATGGCTGGATAGAGCAGCGCATGGGCCTTCTCGGGCAGCAGCGCGCGAAAAGTCTCGGCCTCCTCAGCGTTGAGATGCAGCAAGAGATCGGCGCCGCGCATCGCTTCGAGTTCTCGCGCCAGCATCGACTCATAGGTGGCGCGGGGCGAAAGCCAGGGCATCGTTTCGTTGATCAGCGCGAATTGGCGCGCCTGCAGATCATGCGTGTCGAGCAGGATCGGGGCGGTCCCGCGAGACAGTCGGCGTGCGACCGGCATCAGAAAAAAATGATTGCAATGCACGAGATCGAAAATCGCGCCGTCGAGACCTGGCGACAGAATCGTGCGTTCCGCCATGCCGAGGCGCACTGCCGCCTGATCGCCATGGATATAGGGCCACAGCGCCTTGCCCAGAAATCGCGGCGAGAACACCGCGAAAAGCGGCGCGCCGCCATAAAAACGGGCGCCATCGTCAAGCTCCGGAGTCGCCCGATTGAACGCCTTCCATATCCACTTCCGGCCTGGAACGAAGCCCGGATCGGAACTGATTGCGATCGGAAAAACTTCGGCGCCCAGCGCGCGATAGGCGGCGATTTGGCCAAGGACGACGCGATAGGTGCCACAGGAGTGCCAAGCCGGATGGATGAGCGCGACACGCCGGCCGAGCAGCGGACGCGCAGCGCAGGCCGAGCGGTCACTCGATGAAACGCTCAACCCGATCCTCCGACTGGCGCGAGCCGCAGCCTAATCAGACTTTGAGCATTCCGACAATCTTCCGGCGCGCTCTTGAACGACCCGGAATGCGGCGATGTTCAGAGCTCGGCGGCGGCGGTCGCCAGGGCGCGCGCATAAGCCTCCTGGCTGAACGCGTCTTCATACAGGCGTCGGGTGTCGCTTCGCTCAGGCGACGGCGCATGTCCGCCTTCAGCCCGCGCCTGAGCGTCGCGCCACAGTTCCGCAAATTGCTGGGCGTTTTCGGCGAGCGCGACATTGCCCAATGTCGCCGGATCGACCTGCATGCCGCGAAACGCCAGCGGCGTCGCGACAAGCGGCACGCCGCAGGAGAGCGCCTCGACCGCCTTGATCGACAGGCCATGGCCTTCGACGGTGGGGAGCAGCACGCAGCCGGCGTTGGCGTAGACCGCGCCGATGTCGTCGACCCGGCCTTTGAACAGGCTGCGATGCGCTTCATAAAGACCTGCGTCGCGTCGCTTCACGCCGCCGTCGATGTTGCCGTAAATCGCGACGCGCGCGCCGCGCGCCAACGGGACGACTTCTTCCAGGAACCAGCGCAGGCTGACGTAATTGCCGTAATTGTCGCTCGCGACGATGATGACGTCGCGCCCGCGCGCCAATGGGGCCGACAGCACGGCCGGATAGATCAGCGCGTGCCGAAGCTCCGGCAGCAGCTTTTGGAAATCGCGATGCTCCTCTTCGTTGAGATGGGCGCAGAGATCGGCGCGGCGCATCCATGAGAGTTCGAGCTCGAGCATGTCGTCGTACGTCGCATAGGGCGGAATGAAGAATCCGCCCTTGTTGCGCAGCATATATTGGCGCGCCTGGATGTCCTGCGTCTCCAGAACCACCGGGACTTTACGCCCGCGCATCAGCGTCTCGACGAAAGGCAGCGTGAAATAATGATTGGCGTGAATGAAGTCGATCGTTTCGCTCTCGAATCCTTCCGGCAAAGGCGTGCGTTTGGCGAGTTCGATCAGCCATGACGCCTGATCGCCGTGGATCAGTCGCCACCAGCCATCGACGAGAAGTCGCGACGCCAATGCCGAGAATGGCGCGCCCGAATAATAGCGGCGGTCGGCGCCGATGTCCTGCGACGCTTCGATATAGGTCGGCCAGCGCGCCCCGCGCGGCGGGCGAGGCGCGAGATCGTCCATCATCGCCACGGAAATGACCCGCGCCCCGAGGGCCTTGTAAGCGGCGATCTGACCGACGTTCACCTGATAGCTGCCGCAACTGTGCCAGGCGGCATGAACGACGGCCACGGTCTTGCCGGCAAACGGGCGCGGCGTTGCGCCCAGGGACTGGTCTCGACCTGTCGCGGATGAGGAAATTTGGCTCATCGTATCAGACATGGCGCTGCGACATCGTGGTTGTCTCAAATTCCGTAACAAATTCGGACGCGTGGCCTCGCCGCTAACGGCGTCTCGAATCGGCTCTTCGCCCGTCACCGGACAGCCTCTTGCATTTGCCCGCCGTTTTCAAATACATCCCCTATATGAGGCCTCGCTTCCCAAATCCAGTCTTATCGCCCGAGAGCGCGGCGGCGCCAAGCGGCGTCCCGGCCAAGCGTTACGGCGTCGCCATCGTCGGCAACGACAAGATCATCGACTGGCTGTTGCCTTTCCTCGAAAGCTACCGCGACACCAATTCGTCATTGCCGCTTTATCTCATTCCCTATGACGACAATGTCGCCATGACGCGCCGCGCCGCGGAGATATACGGCGCGCATTACGTCGGCGAAGAACCGACCGAAATTGACAAGCTCTCGCATGAACTCTACCCCGGCGTCTTCAACAGCAACCGCCGTCGATTGAGAAAGCTTCAGGCGCTCGCGCTCCCGCTCGATGAAGTCGCCTATGTCGACGTGGACGTCATTTTGTTTCGCGACTTCACGCCGCTCTTCGGCCGGCTTGAAAAGGGCAAGATGGAGTTCATCGTCGCCTCGCCAAGCTTCGAATATGTCTACAACGACCGGCGCGACCGCTATCCCTTCTTGAAGGATGCGCTCCTCTTCAATGACGGCTTCTGGATCACCTCGAGTCAATATCTGAAGCTCTCGGACTTCATCGACACGATCCGCGACGACGCGGCGATCTTTCACGACGTGCGCAAACGCGGTCAGCTTTTCGCCCAGCCGCTCGTCAATTTCGTCACCCACCGGCGCGGCGTAAAAATCGAACTCTTGCCAAATGTGGTCTCCGGCGCTTCGCACGAAAGCTTCTACAAAGCGCCGGGCGTCGAATTCAAGAATGGCAAGCCGGTCGATTACGAAGGCAAGGAAATCTATTTCGCGCATTGGGCGGGCGCCACCGCTTTGCCCAAAAGTGGCGTTTTTGATCAGGCATGGACCGAATATTCGAAGGCCGCCTGGGCGAGGTTCAAACAGTGACGCCGCGCGCTTTGCTTCCCGCCCTGTATCGCAGCGAAGCGCCGCTTTCCGGCTTAAGCGACGCAGCGCGGATGCTGGTTTCCGCGCGAAACCGCGAACGATAAAGCGAAACGCCCGCCATGCCGCGCCTGCTGTTCCTCTATCTCTTCAAGCGCATCGGGTTTGGGCTGCTCGTCGTCCAGTTCGCACTCTCGATTCCCGTCGTCCTGTCCTATCTGCTTTACCAGCTGCCGCCCGCCGCGGTGCGCGGCGGCCTTGTCATCCCTGCCCTCATCGGCGTGACGCCGACCGTGGCCTTTGTGACGCTGCCGATGGCGGTCGGCGTCGCCACAGCGCTCGAATTCGGCCGCATGGCGAGCGAAGGCATGATCGCTGTCCTCTATGCCTTGCGCCTTTCGGTCTGGGCCATCTGTCGCCCGGCGCTGGTCTTGGCCTCGGGCGTGGTCGTCCTGGGCTATCTGCTCGCCAATTTCGCGGCGCCGCATTATTCGAGCGAAATGCAGGACGTGCTCAATGTGGTGCGCAATTCGCTCAACCACCGCATGCTCGACGCCGCGCATTTCTATACTTTCGATAATGGCGTGAAGACGCTCTACATCGAGCGCTGGGAAACGCCCGACCTTGCAGTCAACCTGTTCGTTCGCCAGCTTTCGGTCGAAAAGATGCAGGAAGAGACGGTGACCGCGGCGCGCGCCGAATTCCGGCGTAACGAATCAGGCGTCATTGTCGCGCTCTCCAACGGCAGCATCCAGACGCACTCGCTGACCACGAACGAGGTGCGCATCGCCAATTTCGACGAATACGCCATGGCGTTGCCGATGCAGGGCAGCGCGTCGCTGCCCGACCGGGGCTGGCGAGGGGTCTATGAATTGTCCGCTGGCGATTTTATCGCCAATTTCGCCACGGCGAAGCGCGATCCGCGCCAACTCGGAGAATGGATGGCCGAAGCGGCCAAGCGCTTCGGCGTGCCGACGCTCGCCATCGCCCATACGCTGCTCGCAATGGCGCTGGTTCTGACCTTCGGAAATATCACCGGCCGGCGCGGCGCGGCGGGCGGCCTTACCACGATCGCGGTTCCGGCAGTGCACATCGGCTTTCTGGTCGCGCTCGAATCGCTGCTGCGCCTCAACGGGCTGTTCGTCCTGCTGCTCGCCGCGGCCGCCGTCGCCGAAGTCGGTCTGTCTGTTTGGCTCATCACGCGGCTGAACTGGAGCACGAAACCACGCCGACTCTCCAGCGCTTGGAGCGCGGAGGCGACCGGCGCCTACGCCACGCCGCTCTTTTGAGCCTGCTCCGCTATCGTCGCCGCGCGATATTTTGATACCATCGCTGCGCGATATTTTGATACCATCGCTGCGCGATCCCTTGAGTCTGTTCGGCTTTCATCGCCGCGCGATAATGGGTGATCACCCTTTTGGGATCGCCGATGTCCCGCACGACTCCATCTTCGAGCCACAATACGCGCGTGCACAGCGTTTGGAGAAAGTCCAGGCCATGAGAGACAATGAGAATTGTCCCGTGCCTGGCGAATTCGCCGATGTACTTCTCGCATTTTTTTTGAAATATTTCGTCGCCGACCGATAGCGCCTCGTCGACGATGAGCACATCGGCTTTGGCGTGAGCACAAATTGCGAAAGCGACGCGCGCGATCATACCCATCGAATAGATGCGCATTGGCTGTTCGAAGAAAGGCCCGATGTCGGCGAAGGCCGCGATGTCTTCGATGCAGGCGTCGACCTCTTTCCGCGAAAGTCCGAGGATCGCCGCGCCGATACGGGCGTTTTCTCGTCCGGTGAGCAGACCGTCAAAGCCCGAGCCCAGCGCCAGGATCGGCGCGATCCGACCCTTGACCTCGAAGTCGCCCTTCGTCGGTTGAGTGATGCCGCAGAGGATCTGCAGCAGCGTCGTTTTGCCGGCGCCGTTGCGCCCCACGATGCCGACGCGTTCGCCCTTCGCTACCGTGAAACTCACGTCGTGCAGCACCCATTTGTCCTTATAGAACTTCTTTATCAGGCCAAACAGGATCTGCTTGAGCTGATCGTTCTGATGCGCATAAAGCTGGAACGCCTTACCGACGCCCTCGCAGCGAATGGCAAGCTCAGATGACATCGACGATCACCGACTTATAGCGCATGAAAAATTGGTATCCTCCAAGAAACACCGCGTAGGAGATGGCTACAATCCCGAGGTATGCGTAAATGTTCGGCATATTTCCGTCGAGAGCGAGATCGCGCAGCAGCTCGATATAATCGCCCACGATATTAAACCGCAACCAGAATGCGGCCGATTTCGATATTTCCGCGATTTGGTCAATCCGGTAAAAAATCGGCGTTGCAAACATGAGCATCGGCACGACCGACGCCATGATATGGGCGACGTCTCGCGTGAACGCCCCGAGCGCCATAAGAAACCATACCACCCCCAATATGAAGAGGAAGAAGGGCGCAACCAGGAGCGGTGTCAACATAATCGTAAGAGGAATCGTTCCTGCTGTCAGCAATCGGAAGACGACATATACGGCAAAAGCCACGCCGGAATATGTGAATGCGCGGATGGTCGCGGTCCAGGCTATGGTCTCGCTTGGAAAAATTGACTTTTTCACGAAGTTGACATGCTCATGCAGAAGCATCGGCGCGCGATAGGCGAGTTCGCTAAACAGATTGAATACGATAAGTCCGATGAATATCGAACTCGCATAATCGGTGACCCTCTGGCCGGCGGAAAGCTGCGGCACGGTGATGGAGAACAGAGCGGTATAGGTGAGCAGCATGAAGAGCGGTGAGAGCACTGCCCAGAGCGGTCCAAGCGCCGAGCCGCGAAACCTGGAAATGAACTCGCGCCGCACAACGGCGCGAATGAGTTCCCGATTGCGCCAGGCCCTTTCAAAGGGCTCGACATAGACGGGTGAGGTAGAGGCAAGCAAGAGGCGGCGCGTCCTTTTATTTTTAAAGCCTTATCTCTTAAAGCGCCGAACGTTCCTGCGCGCTGAAGCGCGGGGCGTGGCGTCGCCCGCATAGACCAGTTCAGGGGGCCCGATGTCAATGGCGGCGTTCAACCCTCAGGAATTGTCTTTGGAAACCGCCATCGTGACGCGGCGCAAGGCGATCGCCGGCCTTGGAGCTTTGGGCGCGCAGCTGATCTTGCCAAGCGCGGGAGCTGCGCAAGAGCCCCCTACCTACTGAGCGAATGGACGGGCGACGGTTTCTCGCCCATGCACGCCATCCGCGACGGGCTGTGGCGCGCGCCACTGCCGAGCCCCGAACGGCGTATTGAAGTCGCCGTTATTGGCAGCGGCCTTGCCGGCCTTGCCGTCGCCGCCCTCCTGAGAGACCGCGACCTGCTTGTTTTCGAGCGTGAAACCGAGCCCGGCGGCGTCGCCAAATCCGCACGGTGGCGCGATGTCGACTACGCGCTTGGCTCGGCATATATCGTTGATCTATCGGAGCCTTTTAGCGAATTTTACGAGACGCTCGGTCTCGCGCCGCGCGCCGTCGGCGAGCCTGTTGACAGGGTTCTTAGCGGCGTCGGCGGCGAAGGCGATCCGCGCGGCGGGAGATGGCGAAATGCTTATGGGGCGCTCAAAGCGCTGTTGCGCCGCCTCGCTGATGGGCCTGACTTCCCGACGATACCGATCGCCAGGGCGTCGGAGTCGGCATTGGCGCTGGACAGGCTGTCGCTGTTCGATTTCCTGCGCGGCGAACATATCGGCGGCGAACTCTTCGGCCTCCTCGACGCCTATTGCCTGTCGGCGCTCGGCGCGCCCGCGGCCGAAATTTCGGCCTATGCCGGCGTCAATTTTCTTTCTGAGATCAACACTTCCATATACGCCTTCCCGCGCGGCAACGCCGCGAGCGCCCGCGCCATGGCGGCGCGCATTTCACGCGCCGGCGAAGGCCGCATCGTCACCGGCGCCGCGGTCTATGCGATCGAGCCGGCGGATGAGGGCTACGCCCGCGTCGGCTGGTTCGACGCGCTTCATCCAGCTGCGCCCCGCTGCCTCGAGGCAAGGTGGGCGGTGGTCGCGGCCCCCTATTTCTTCGCCGGCCGCATTCTGCGCGGCGTCGACCCGGCCGTCACGGCGAAGATGACAAGCTTGCGGCAGGGAAGCTATCTCGTCGCCAATTGCTGTTTCGAGGGGCCTCCCCCTGATCTGCGTTACGACAATTGGGCGCTGGGCGCGCAAAGCTTTAGTGACGCGGTCAACGCGACCGCCGTCGTTCCCGCCGCCGAGCGTCCCAAGGATCATAGCGTGCTCACCGTTTACGCACCGTTCCGCGACCCGCGCGCCGGCCGCGCGCGCCTGCTCGCGGGCGATCGCGCCGCCCTCGCCGCGCCGATCGTCGAAGAGTTGCGGCGCTTTCTGCCTGAGGCGTTCGGCGGCGCCCGACTTGTCGAAGCGCGGCTAACGCGCTGGGGGCACCATCACCTCATCGCCGCGCCGGGGATCGTCGCGACGATGCGCGCTCTACCCAAGCGCTTCGGCAATGTGCTGCTGGCGCATTCGGATGGCCAGGGAATGCCGGCGGTGGAAAGCGCGATTGTCGAGGCGCTGAGCGCCGTCGAGACCATCAAAAAGGGCTGAGCGCCCTACTCCACCGTCACGCTCTTTGCGAGATTGCGCGGCTGATCCACGTCTTTGCCCATGAAGGTCGCGACGTGATAGGCGAGAAGCTGCGCGGGAACGGCGTAAGCGATGACCGCGAACGGCCCGGCGACGCTCTCCGCCATTTCGATAAAGCCGGCAAGCTCGGCGGCCGCAGCGTCTCGCGCATGCGGCGAGCCGATGAGGATCAGATGTCCGCCGCGCGCCGCGACCTCCTGGAGATTGGAGACGGTCTTCTCAAGACTCGCGTCCGGCGGCGCCAGCACGATCACCGGCATGGCGTAGTCGATGAGCGCGATCGGCCCATGCTTCAATTCGCCCGCCGCATAACCCTCGGCGTGAATATAGGACAGCTCCTTGAGCTTCAGCGCGCCTTCGAGCGCCAGCGGAAAAGCGGGGCCGCGCCCGAGATAGAGCACGCTCGACGCCCGCGCCACGTCGCGCGCCACAGGTTCGATCTGCGCCTCGCGCGCGAGCGCCTGCGCCATCTGACCCGGCGCGGCGACAAGCTCCGCGACGAGTTCGCGTTCGCGTTCCTTGCTCAGAACGCCGCGCGCGCGGCCCAGCGCCAGCGCCAGACAGGCGAAGACCGCGAGCTGGCAGGTGAAGGCCTTCGTCGACGCGACGCCGATCTCGGGGCCCGCCAATGTCTGGGCGACAGTGTCGCTCTCGCGGGCGATCGTCGATGTTTCGACATTGACGATCGAGAGAATGTGCTGGCCATGCTCGCGAGCGTAGCGCAAGGCGGCGAGCGTGTCGGCGGTTTCCCCCGACTGCGAGACGAGAATGGTCAGCCCGTTCTCGGGCAGCGGCGCCTCGCGGTACCGAAATTCGGAGGCGATGTCGATTTCGACCGACAGGCGGGCGAAGCGCTCCAGCCAGTAGCGCGCCACAAGCCCGGCGTAATAGGCGGTGCCACAGGCGGAAATGGTCACCCGCGACAGCGCCTTGGGATCGAATTTAAGGTCGAACGGCAAGCGCACGGCGCCTTCGGCGAGATCGAGGTAATGGGCCAGCGTGCGGCCGACGACCTCGGGCTGTTCGTGAATCTCCTTGGCCATGAAGTGGCGGTAGTTGCCCTTGTCGACCAGGAAGGAGCCGGCGACGAGCGGCTGAAAGCGCCGCTCGACATTAGCGTCATTGGCGTCACGGAAGCGCACGCCCTCGCGCGTCAGCGTCACCCAGTCGCCTTCGTCGAGATAGGCGATTGAGGTTGCGAATGGCGCGAGCGCCAAAGCGTCGGAGCCGAGATAGACGCCTTCGTCGCTCCTGCCGACCGCTAGCGGCGAACCGCGTCTCGCGCCGATCAGGAGATCATTCTCTCCCTCGAAGAGAAAGGCGAGCGCGAAGGCGCCCTTGAGCCGCTTCAGCGCCGCGGCGACGGCTTTCTCCGGCGTCGCGCCGTTGCGCAGTTCGTCGGCGACGAGATGAACGACGGCCTCCGAATCCGTCTCGGTCGAAAAGACATGGCCCTTCGCCGAAAGTTCGGCGCGCAGCTCCCGAAAATTCTCGATGATGCCATTGTGAACCACCGCGACGCGGTCATTGGCGTGCGGATGGGCGTTGTTCTCGGTGGGGCGGCCATGCGTCGCCCAGCGCGTATGGCCGATGCCGACGGCGCCGGAAAGCGGTTCGGCCGCGAGCTTTTCTTCAAGATTTTTGAGCTTGCCGCCCGCCCGCAGCCGGGTCAGCCGGCCGTTCTCCAGCGTGGCGATTCCGGCGGAATCATAGCCGCGATATTCGAGACGCTTGAGCGCTTCAACGATCCGCCCCGCGACCGGACCCGTTTCGATAATTCCCACAATGCCGCACATGACGACCTCCGAAACGATAGTAGCAAGAGCGCCGACAAAGGGGACAGGCGCAGGAGCGGAAAAGAAAGTCCGGCTTATCGCCCCTTCGCCTTCTTCGCCGCCTGCATCAAACGAAACGAGGCCGCCCAGCCCGCCTTCTCCATCTGCCGGCCGCGCGCCACCGCGAGCGCATCGGGCGCGATATCCTTGGTAATCACGGAGCCGGAACCGACATAGGCGCCCGCGCCGATCGTCACCGGCGCGACGAGCGACGAATTGGAGCCGATAAAGGCGTTGGCGCCGATCGTCGTGCGATATTTGAGGAAGCCGTCGTAATTGCAGGTGATGGTTCCCGCGCCGATATTGGCGTTGGCGCCGATGTCGGCGTCGCCGATATAGGTGAGATGATTGACCTTGGCGCCTTGCGCGACAGTGGCGTTCTTGATCTCGACGAAATTCCCGACCTTGGCTTTTTCCGCCAGCGCCGCGCCCGGCCGCAGCCGCGCGAAGGGGCCGATCGTCGCGCCCTTTCCGACGCTGGCGCCTTCAAGATGCGAGAAAGAATGGATCACGGCGCCGTCGGCGATCGTCACGCCGGGGCCGATGACGACATGCGGCTCGATGGTCACGTCGCGGCCAATCACCGCGTCGGCGGAAAGAAAGACGGTTTCCGGCGCGATCATCGTCGCGCCGCCCGCCATGGCGGCGCGACGCAGGCGCGCCTGCGCGACGGCTTCGGCCTGAGAAAGCTGGATTCGGTCGTTGACGCCGAGCACTTCGCTTTCGTCGGCGATGACGACTTTGGCGTCGCGGCCGTCGGCGCGCGCCAGTTCGACGACGTCGGTGAGATAGAATTCGCCCTTGGCGTTCTTATTGTCGATCTTTTCGAGCAGGCGCAGCGCATGGGCGCCGTCGATCGCCATCAGGCCGCCGTTGCAGAGCGTGAGCGCGCGCTCGTCCTCGCTCGCGTCCTTCTCCTCGCGGATCGCGACGAGGCGACCCTCCGCGTCGCGCAACAAGCGTCCGTAGCCGAAGGGGTTGTACGCTTCAAAGCCTAGAACCGCGACGGCGGCGCCCTCGGCGATGGCGGCGCGCATTGCGCCGATCGTCGGCGCGGTCAGGAGCGGCGTATCGGCGAAAAGCACAATGAGGTCGTCGCACCCTGCCGCGATGGCGGCGCGCGCGGCGAGAACGGCATGCGCCGTGCCGCGCCTTTCGCTCTGGACGAACATTTCCGCGTCGGGAATGCAGCGTCGCGCTTCAGCGCCGACGTCGTCGCGTCCGGGACCGACGATCACGGCCACTCGGCTGACGCCAGCTTTGACGGCGCTCGACAGAACATTTGCGAGCATCGACCGGCCGGCGACCTCGTGCAGCGCCTTTGGACGGTCGGATTTCATCCTTGTGCCTTCGCCGGCGGCGAGGACGATCGCGAGCGCGCTTCTTTCTGTCGGCATCAGGCGCCCAAAGGCTAGACGTTGCGAACGGGAACGGCGGAGCGGCGCCGCTTGAGCCGCGGTTCTGGCAGATTCGAGCCACAAAACGCAACGCGCCGCGGCCTTCGCGCGCGGCCTTCAAAAACCGCCAAGAAAACCATTTTGTCTCCTTAGCTTTCTTGTATAGAGGGACTGTCGCCAGCCCAGCGCCGCAAAAAGGCTCAATCGCCCGTTCTGGACCGCTCGGATCGGCTTCCTTCGGTAGCGCATGTTCGAACGTCGAGATGTTTTGAAAGCGGGTTTGGGCGCAATCGCGGCGGGAATCGTCCCGCCGGCAAGCGCGAGCGCGGCTGGCCAGACGGCGAACCCGAAGGCTCCCGAGCCGGCGCCTTTTTCGCGGGACATGGTCGTAGAGCTGGCGCGCGCGCTGGCCGCAAAACCCTATACGGCGCCGCGGACCGACCTGCCCGAGCCTTTCGCCAATCTCTCCTACGAGCAATTCGTTGGAATCAAGACAAAGCCAGACTCTGCGATCTGGCGTCAGGACAACGCCGGCTTCAGCATCGAGCCGCTTCACCGCGGCCATATTTTTGCGGCTGCGGTCGACATTTACCTTGTCGAGAACGGCGCCGCCGCGCGGCTGCCCTATGAAAGGCGCCGCTTCGACTATGGCGCGCTGAATGTTCCCGAGGCGCTGCCCGACCTCGGATTCTCGGGTTTTCGAGTGCTTCACACGCAAAATGGCGCCGCCGAGGCGGAACTCGCCATATTTCAAGGGGCGAGCTTCTATCGCGCGGTCGCGCAGGGGCAGAATCTCGGCGTGACGGCGCGCGGCCTGTCGATTCGGACAGCCGATCCGCGCGGAGAGGAGTTTCCAGCGTTTCGAAGCTTTTGGATCGAGAAGCCGGCTCTGGGCGACAACGCGCTCGTTATCCACGCGCTGCTCGATTCCCCGAGCGTCGCCGGCGTTTACCGCTTCACGCTGCGGCCGGGCGAAGCGACGCTCATCGACACGGAATTGACGCTCTACCCGCGAACGGCGATCGATCATTTCGGGCTCGCCGGCTTTGCAGCGGCTTCGCTGTTTACGCCGCTCGACCGCGCCAGGCCTGACGATTGGCGGCCGATGGTCGCCGACATCAACGGCATTCAGATGCTTACCGGCCAGCGCGAATGGCTTTGGCGACCTGTGTCCAACCGCGAGAATTTGCAATTTTCCTCTTTCGTCGACGTCAATCCGCAGGGCTTCGGTTCGCTGATGCGGCAACGCGATATCGACGACTATCAGGACGACCAGCAGCACTGGGAGCGTCGTCCGTCGCTCTGGGTCGAGCCGCTCGGCGAATGGGGCGAAGGCGCCCTCCAGCTTGTCGAGATTCCCTCGGAATCCGAAAATAACGCCAATATTGTCGCCTATTGGCGGCCCAAGACCGCTCTCGTCGCCGGTAGGGAAGCGTCCTTCGCCTATCGGCAGTTCTGGTGCTGGGAGCCGCCGGCGCGGCCGCCGCTGGCGATCGCCGCAAGCGCGCGCTCCGGCCGTGCGCCAAGAGTCAAGCTCCGCCGTTTTGTTGTCGTCTTTTCCGGCGATCTACTGGCGGACCCCCAGCGCACGGCGCAACTAAATGCGGCGTTGACGACCTCTCCCGGATTGGCGACCAATATTCAGACCTATTTGAATGCGTCAGGGAAGTCGTGCCGCGTCGTCTTCGACGTTGACCCCTCCGGCGAGAACTACTGCGAGCTTCGGCTCGTTCTGCAGTCGGATGAACGCCCGATCAGCGAGACCTGGCTCTATCGATGGACGTCGTGAATTTCGCCGCTTTAGACGACCCGCCGCCGTCAAGGGAACGGAGAGCCGGCGATTCCGATCCGGCCGCGGCGCCGCCGATGCCGATCGAGAGCCGGTTGTCCATGCCGGCGCAACATCTCTTCAAGTTCGACGCGCGCCAGCGACGGAAACCCGAAGCGCCGTGGCTGTGGCGAACGCCGTGGCTGGCGAGGATTTTGACCTTTGGCGGCGGTTTCGCGCTGACCGCCTATGGCGCTTATGAAATGTATAAGGTCGTCGACGTCGGCGGCGTGACGACGTTGAAGTGGGCGCTGCTGGCCCTGTTCGTGCTCAATTTTTCATGGATCGCGCTCTCTTTCGCGAGTTGCGTCGTCGGTTTCGCCCTGCTGATGCGCCAGCGCCGGCGCGCGCCGCTGCCGTCGAGCCTCGCCGAGACCACGGCCGTGGTGATGCCGATCTACAATGAGGCGGCAAGCCGGGTCTTCGCCGCCTTGCAGACCATCTATGAAGACGTGCACGCGACCGGCCTTGGCGCGCATTTCGATTGGTTTTTCCTCTCCGATACGACCAATCCCGATATTTGGATCGCGGAAGAGCGCGCCTTCGTCGCCGTCCGCCGACGGCTCGGCCCACAGGCTCGCATCTTTTACAGGCGGCGCGAAAAGAACACGGCCCGCAAGGCCGGCAATATCGAGGATTTCGTCTCGCGCTGGGGCGGGGCCTATAAGCACATGGTCGTGCTCGACGCCGACAGTCTGATGACCGGCCCGACCATCGTGCAACTCGCCGCCGCGATGGAGGCCGATCCCGACAGCGGCATTATCCAGACGCTGCCGCTGATCATCAACCGCAACACGCTGTTCGCCCGCGTCCAGCAATTCGCCGCGCGCATCTATGGCCCCGTCATCGCTATGGGCCTAACGGCCTGGATGGGTCGCGACGGCAATTATTGGGGTCATAACGCCATCATCCGCACGGAAGCCTTCGCGAACCACTGCGGCCTGCCCGACCTCCGCGGCCGTCCGCCCTGGGGCGGCCATATCTTGAGTCACGATTTCGTCGAAGCCGCGCTGATTCGGCGCGCCGGCTATGCCGTCTACATGATGCCGATGCTTGGCGGCTCCTATGAGGAAAGCCCGCCCTCGCTCATCGACATCTCGATTCGCGACCGTCGCTGGTGTCAGGGCAATCTGCAGCATGCGCGCGTGTTGTTTGGCAGAGGCTTTCACTGGGCGTCGCGACAGCATTTCCTCACCGGCATCTTCGGCTATCTGACCTCGCCGCTGTGGCTCTTGCAGCTGCTCATCGGCATCGTCATCGTCTTTCAGGCGAGCTATTTCCGGCCGGAATATTTTACTGGCGAATTCGTGCTGTTTCCGACGTTCCCGCGGTTCGACGCCGAACGGTCGCTCGAACTGTTCGGACTGACGATGAGCATCCTGCTTGCTCCAAAGCTGTTCGGCCTGATCGTCGCCATAAGCGAGCCCGAAACGCGCAAAGGCTCTGGCGGCGTGATCATGCTGCTGATCTCGACGCTTTTCGAGATCGTGCTTTCCGCCTTGCTCGCGCCGATCATGATGCTCATTCAGACCGGCCATGTGCTGCACATCGTCTTTGGTTTCGATACTGGCTGGGATCCGCAGCGGCGCGACGACGGCTCCGTGCCTTTCACTGACATCGTCCGCCGTCATATTTGGCACGTTGCGCTCGGACTGCTGAGCCTGATCGCCGGCTTCATGATTTCGCCTTCGCTCGTCGCCTGGATGTCGCCGACGATCGCCGGCCTGGTGCTCGCGATTTTCATCTCATGGGTGACTAGTCAGCGTTGGCTCGGGCTGGTGTTCCGGCGCGCCGGCGTGCTGAACACGCCCGAAGAAACGACGACGCCGCCGATCGCCAAGCGCGGCAAGGCGCTTTCGAAGGCGCTGGGGCGCGCCGACGAAGACGACGTCAATGGTCTGGTGGCGATCCACGATGACCCGGAGTTGCGGGAATTGCATGAAAACTGGTTGCCGACCCGTCGCTCGAGACAGCGCGGGCAGATCAGCGCGGACCGCGCCCTGGCCGAAGCTAAAATCGCTGACGCCGAGACGATCGAGGACGCGGTCAATTGGCTGAACCGCGGCGAGCGGCTCGTGGCGCTCTCCGACCGCGCGCTGATCGGGATGATCGCGCGTCTGCCGCGCCGCGCCGAACTTGCCGCCGCGGCGCAGTGAACCGCGCACGCCGCCGAGTGAGCGCGCTTGAGATAAGGCTGGCCGGCCGGTGACTCTCATTTACAAACTCGTCTCGCGCGCTGACTGGGACGCGGCGAACGCGACTGGCGTCTTCAATGGCGCCGAGATCGACATCGCCGACGGCTTCATTCACTTTTCGACCGCCGAGCAGGTCGAGGAAACCGCCTCGAAATATTTCGCCGGTCGAACCGATCTGCTGCTCGTCGCGGCGGACGCCGCCGCACTCGGCGAAGCGCTCAAATGGGAGACCTCGCGCGGCGGCGCGCTCTTCCCGCATCTTTATGCGCCGCTCGCTCTCGAAAGCGTCGCGCGCGTCGATCCGCTTTCCATAGGCTCCGACGGCCGGCACGACTTCTCCCGCGTCCTCAAATGATCGACGCCTTCGCGATCGTATCTCCGCTGCTGCGCCTGCTCGACGCGGAAACGGCGCATCGCGCGACGGTCGCGGCGCTGAAAACGCTACCGCCGCGCGCGCCGCCGCCGGACGATCCGCGTCTTACGGTCTCAGCCTTCGGTCTAGACTTTCCCAATCCGATCGGCCTTGCGGCAGGCTTCGACAAGAATGCGGAAATTCCCGACGCGATGCTCGGCTTCGGCTTCGGCTTCGTCGAAGTCGGCACGCTGACGCCGCGCGCGCAGCCGGGCAATCCGCGCCCGCGCGCCTTCCGCCTCATTGAAGATCGCGCCGTCATCAATCGCTATGGCTTCAACAATGACGGCCATACGCCGGCGCTGGCGCGCCTGTCCAAACGCGCACGGCGCGGGATTGTCGGCGTCAATATCGGAGCCAACAAAGACGCAAACGATCGCATCGCCGACTATGTTGCGGGCGTCGCCGCTTTCGCGGATGTCGCGAGCTATTTTACGATCAACGTCAGTTCGCCCAACACCCCTGGCCTGCGCGATTTGCAGCAGCCGGAAGCGCTCTCCGAATTGCTCGCCCGCGTGATTGAAGCGCGCGACGCCGCGCGCGTTCGGCCCCCCCTGCTCCTTAAAATCGCGCCGGACCTCACGCTCGATCAGCTCGATTCAATCGTGCGCGTCGCTCGCGAGAGGCGCATCGACGGGATGATGGTATCGAACACGACGATTTCGCGACCCGCTGCTTTGCGCTCGCCTTTGGCGAAGGAGGGTGGCGGACTTTCCGGCGCGCCGCTCTTCGGCCTCTCGACGCGCATGCTCGCGCAAACCTTTTTGCGCGTCGAAGGACAGTTTCCGCTGATCGGCGTCGGCGGAATCGACAGCGCGGGCGCGGCGCTCGCCAAGATCGAAGCCGGCGCGACGCTGGTGCAGTTTTATTCGGCGCTCGTCTATGAGGGGCCGAACCTCGTCACACGCATCAAGCGCGGGTTAATCGATGTTCTTGCGCGCGACAAAGAGGCGCTGTCGGCGAGGATTGGCAAACGTGCGACCGCGTTATCCGACGCCAATTAAGCTTCGGATCATTCGCCTTGCCGCCTCAGCGTCTCGCCACCGCTGCTGGTGAAGCCAAGACTGTCGCGAGTCATTCCTCTTGCGCGGGCCGACGTTCGCGCTTGCGAGGCGCCGTCAGACGCACCGTCGAGCCGCCGCGGCGCGGGAACACGACCTGGAGACAATCTCCGGGACCGTTGGTGATTTCCCAGGGGTGAGTCAGAAAAGTGCTGATCGTTTTGCTCTCTCCTGGATTGAGACCGCCGTAGCTCTTGTCCCCGCCTGAGAAATCCTTCCAGTAAATGCCGCGATATTCGCCGGATTGATTGATGAAGGTAATCGTCGTGGCGACGTTGCTGTTTTGCGAACGCGCCTTCGGACAGCCGGCATACGCGAAGCTTGCGGCTCCCACGGAGGCAACGGCGGCGAAGGCGACGCACAGAAGAACGGACGACCTATTTCGATGGATTGTCACAGCCGCCCCCCGTTGTAGCCCCTTTATGGCGAAAATCGCTTGCGCCAACTGTGACGCGCGGCGCAAGCGCCAGCAATCCCTCGCCCACAAGGATCGCCATCTTCCCTGTGACAGCGCGCAATGCTATCTCCCGCCAACAACATACACGAGGACATCAAATGACCGAGCATATCTGGCTGGCGACGGGCGAGGCGACGGTTCTGGCGGCTGACGGACAATATACTGACGCCATGCCGGAAGTGATGATCGGCAACGTCAAGGGACCGGTCGGGCACGCCTTTGCCAGCATGGCGGGTCAGGTCGCCGGCCATCCGCGCATGTTCGTCATCCGCGACCTCAACCAGCAGGTGCGCCCCGCCACGATGATGACCACCAAAATGACGGTGAAGTCGGAAGATTACGTCGAGCTGCTCGGCGGAATCGTGCAGGCGGCGACCGGCGACGCCATCGTCGACTGCGTCGCTGAAGGGATCCTCCCTAAGGATCAGCTCAACGAGCTCTGCATGGTCATCATGGTCTGGCTCGATCCGCGTTGCGCCAAGCACAAGAAGCTCGACAAGAAAGACCTCTATCGCACCAATTATGAGGCGACCAAGCTGGCGATCTCGCGCGCGATGAAGGGCGAGCCGACGGCCGACGAACTCATCGCCAACCGCAAGAGCGTACAGCACTACGCGCTTGAAGGCGTGTTCGAAGACTGATCCTCGCTGCAAACGCGCACGCCGATAATCATGCCGTCCTGAAACCAGCTTGAGAGACATTGCGCCAGCCGCTCCGGCGCAATCTCGCCCGATTGCTGGAAGGCGGTCATTTGGCAGATGTCGCCAAAGGCGTGGCCGGCGCGGGCTTCGCAGAGCGCGACATATTCATCGGGCTCAAGCTGGCGATAGGCCGATTCATGTTCGACGCGCCACACCGCGGCGTGTTCGACGGCGTCGTCCGCCGGCGCTTCGATTTTTTCTGGAGCCTCCTCGCTGATCGCGGCGCCATAAGCGGCGATCGTGCCGGCGGCGAGTTCGAGCAGAGCAAGGCTCGGGTCGAATTCGAAGGCGAGCTGCGGCCAATCATTAGGCGCAAATTCCGCGAGCGCGTGCACCGCCAAGGGCGTTTCGTCGGCGGCGTCGAATGCGTCGACCATCGCGCGTTCGAACAGCGCCATCGATACGGCCCGCGCATTGTCGCGCCACGTCGGACAATCCCGCATGAAATCCGGCAGTCCGGTGGTAAAAAAGCGCGCGTTGGGATCGTGCGACGGGCGCTGATCGATGTAATCGTCAATGAGCGTTTCAAACGCCTCGTCGCCGAGGACGGCGTGCAGTCCCGGATGATCCTGAGACACAAAATCGGCTAGTCGCAGGCGATAGCCGCCTTGATAGACGCCGAGCAGCGTCTCTGGAGTCGCGCCGCGCGGCGATGAGCGCAATTTTTTCAGGAGCGGCTTGTCCGCCGCTCCGGCGCCCGTCAGCACGCTCTCCTGAAAAAGGGACTGAAAATCCGCGAGCTTCATGCCGCGCTGAGCGCCTGCTCATTCGCGATGCGGGCGTCAATGTCGCGCATATGCTGCAGCTCGTCGAGAAGCTCCGAGAATGGCGGAAAATTGTCGTCGCGCTCGATCATCGCGGAGACGTCGCCGCAGCGCCGGCGCGCATGCTCATAGAGCGCCCAGACTTCGTCGCAGACCGGCTGGTCATGCGTATCGACACGATGCGTCTCATTATCGGTATGGCCCGCCATATGGAACTGCATGACGCGCTCGGCGGGAACGCCGTCGATGAAGGCGATGGGATCGAAGCCGTGATTGAAGCTCGAAACGAAAACATTGTTGACGTCGAGGAGCAACAGGCAGTCGGCGCGCTCCGCCATTTCGTGAACGAACTCATGTTCGCTCATCTCGGAGTCGACGAAGGAGACGTAAGTCGAGGCGTTTTCGACGACGAGCCGGCGCTTGAGGAAGTCCTGCACCCGCTGGATGCGCTCGACGATATGCGCAAGCGACTCGCGCGTATAGGGAATGGGCAACAGATCATGGAGCGTGACGCCATGTACGCCCGTCCAGGCGACATGATCGGAAATCCATGCCGGCTCGACCCGTTCGGCGAGCGCCTTCAATTGCCGCAGATAATCCATGTTGAGCGGATCGGTCGAAGCGAGCGACATCGAGACGCCATGCATGACGACGGGATAATCGGCGCGTATGCGGTCCAGCATCGCCAGCGGCCGACCGCCGGCGAGCATGTAATTTTCAGAGATAATTTCGAACCAGTCGATCGGCGGGCGCGACGCCAGAATCTCGTCGTAATAGACGGGCCTCAGTCCTAAGCCGTAGCCGAGAGGCGCGGGCTTTTCCATGGTATTTCCCCCTTTGGCGCCGCCGCTCACGCCGAAGCCGGTCACGGGGACGGCCAAATGAACCGCCCCCGCACATGACGACTATTTCTTGGTGTGGCAGCGGCTCTTCATATTGCAGTGCCCCTTATGATGGTGACACTTGGCCTTGTGATGGCATTTGGCCATGCCGCGGCAGCTCGACTTGCCGCCGCAATGGGTCTTGGCGTGGACCGCCTTGGCGCCATGCGCATGAGCGGGCGCGACTGACGCGCCGCTTAAGGCCAAGGCGACGGCGGCGGCCGCAAGCGCCGATCCTGAAATAATATTGGGTTTCATTTCTCTCTCCTCTTTACATCCCCCTCGCTGTGAGGGGAAGTCGATGCTCGCCGCTGGCGCGGCGTATGCCAGCTTCTACTTAGCGCTCGCGGGCTTAATCTCGGCCCTGGCAGGCGGGAGGAACCAGCGCGCTAGCGGGATTCCAGCGCGCTCCTTCCTGTTTGCGCAATTTCGCGCCCGCGGATCAGTGCGAATCCGGGCCGCGCATCCAAGCTTGGCCATGCACACTATGCATGCAACTTCGATTCCGCTAGCAATAAATTCGACAATGCAACGCGCGTTCATTTTATGTTTAATATATTAAATCAGTATATTAGTGGTATATTGCGTTGCAATATCATGGTTTTGCCGCTGCGCCCTCCGAAACGCTTTCTACTTGAAGCGCTTGCGGCGGCGGCGCGTCGCTGATAGATAACGCCCGCGCCGGAGACCAATCCGGCGCATTCGTTTTGGTTTTCGACCTCGGGCCGCGCCGGCCAGTTCGTTTAGCGAACTTTTCGTCTTCCCTCGCGTTTCAGCCGCGGAGGACGTCCGATCGTCGATGACCGACCCGCAACGCTAACACTTCGCCGGCGCCGCCCTTTCCGGGGCCTTCAGGAGAACAAATGTCCGCTACTACCGATCGCGCCCCCACGCGCGAAGATTTCGCCGCCCTCCTCGATGAAAGCTACGGCCAGAACGAAGCCTTCGAAGGCTCCGTCATCAAGGGCCGGGTCGTCGCCATCGAAAAGGATGTCGCCGTCATCGACATCGGCCTCAAGACCGAAGGCCGCGTCCCGATCAAGGAATTCACCGGCTATGGGCGCGACCCTGCCCCGCAGGTCGGCGAAGAGGTCGAAGTCTATTTGGAGCGCGTCGAGAACGCGCTCGGCGAAGCCGTCATCTCGCGCGACAAGGCGCGCCGCGAAGAGAGCTGGGTGAAGCTCGAAAAGGCCTTCGAGACCAATGAAAAGGTCGACGGCGTCATCTTCAATCAGGTCAAGGGCGGCTTTACCGTCGATCTCGACGGCGCAGTGGCGTTCCTGCCGCGCAGCCAGGTCGACATCCGGCCGATCCGCGACGTCGGCCCGCTGATGAATGTGCCGCAGCCGTTCCATATCCTGAAGATGGATCGCCGTCGCGGCAATATCGTCGTGTCGCGCCGCACCGTGCTCGAGGAGAGCCGCGCCGAGCAGCGCCATGAGATCGTCGCCAACCTCGAAGAGGGACAGGTGATCGACGGCGTCGTGAAGAACATCACCGACTACGGCGCCTTCGTCGATCTTGGCGGCATCGACGGCCTGCTGCATGTCACCGACATCGCCTGGCGGCGCGTCAACCACCCGTCCGAGGTGCTGACCATCGGCCAGACCGTCAAGGTGAAGATCATCAAGATCAATCACGAGACGCACCGCATCTCGCTCGGCATGAAGCAACTCCTCGAAGACCCCTGGCAGGGCATCGAGGCGAAATATCCGATCGGCGCCAGATTCCATGGCCGCGTGACCAACATCACCGACTATGGCGCTTTCGTCGAACTGGAGCCCGGCATCGAGGGCCTCGTCCACGTCTCCGAAATGAGCTGGACGAAGAAGAACGTCCATCCCGGCAAGATCGTCTCGACGAGCCAGGAAGTCGACGTTCAGGTGCTCGAAGTCGATCCGGTCAAACGCCGCATTTCGCTGGGCCTCAAGCAGTGCCTGCAGAATCCGTGGGAAGCCTTCGCCGAGAAACATCCGGTCGGCTCGACTGTCTCCGGCGAGGTGAAAAACAAGACCGAATTCGGTCTCTTCATCGGCCTCGACGGCGATGTCGACGGCATGGTCCATCTCTCGGACCTCGACTGGAACCGTCCCGGCGAGCAGGTGATCGAGGATTTTAAGAAGGGCGACATGATCAACGCCCAGGTCCTCGACGTCGACGTCGAGAAGGAGCGCATCTCGCTGGGCGTCAAGCAGTTGGCGGGCGATCCTTTCGCTTCGGTGAGCGCCGAAGAAGGCGGCGAACTCAAGAAGGGCGTCGTCGTCACCTGCGAAGTGACCGAGGTGAAAGATTCCGGCATCGACGTAAAAATCACCGGCACCGATCTCACCGCCTTCATCAAGCGCAGCGAACTCGCCCGCGACCGCGCCGACCAGCGGCCCGAACGCTTCGCCGTCGGCGAGAAGGTCGACGCCCGCGTCACGCTTTTCGACCGCAAGGCGCGCAAGGTCTCGGTCTCGATCAAGGCGCTGGAAGTCGCCGAGGAAAAAGAGGCGATCGCCCAATATGGCTCCGCCGACTCGGGCGCGTCACTGGGCGATATTCTCGGCGCGGCGCTGAAAGCCCGCGAGGAGACGCCAAAGAAGGGCAAGAAGTCCGAGGAGTAAGTTTCCTTGGACGCGACATTCAAGCCCGCACCGAAAGGCGCGGGTTTTTGTTTGGGCGTCCGCCCTGCCCCGGCGAATGAGGGTCGCATTGCGCGGCTATGCGGGGTGGCGTAAGCGCGCGGATGGATCTGTCGCAAGCGGCGCGGCGGACCTTGCGGCTTCGCCGCGTCAATCTTTCGTTCACCAAAAGCTCGATTCATCCGAGGCCGTTAACCGTAATTTTCGAAGCGGCGATGCAAGCTCGACGCGTTTTTCTTGCGCGGCGTTACAGGCCGCCGGAGTCGCGTCCCATGAGCGTTGCCGAATTCGACCCGAACGACAGGCATTATGCGCGCCCGCTGCGCGCCCGGCCGGCCGGCGCGCGCGCGGCGATCGGAATGGGCGGCGGCGCGACGCTCATTCTTCTCGCCGCCCTCATCATTTTTCCCCGCGAGCCCAAAATTGCCGAACCGAAAGGCGCGGCAAAGCCCGCGCCGCGCGCCGCCATCGCGCCGCCGCGCAAGATTTCCACCAAAATCTCCATTGAAGCCGTCGAAGCGTCCGCGCTGATGGCCAAGCCCTTCAGCGTATTCGACATATCGGCGCCCGAATTCAGACGGGAGAAAAAGACCATCGCCGCGCGCGATGGAGAGAACGGCTCAGGCCGCATCGACACGATTTCCCTCGGGCAGTTCGCTATGGGCGCGCCATTCATGCGCGTCGACATTCATCAGGAAATCGCCGAGAAGGAAAAGACGGCCGATTTCTTCCTCGACATGACTCGACATGCCGCACAGGCGGGACTGAATGTCGAGAAAATCAGTCAGCCAGGCGAACTCATCGCCAAATTCGGCGCGTTCGAGACGGCGGAAATACGATTGTCCCAGCCTGCATCTGATGGCGTCGGCGCAAGCGAGCGCAACTGTCTCGCGACGCGCTTCATCGATAAAAAGCTTGCGATCGAAATCGCGGGCCTTGCCTGCGGCCAGGCGGCGAAGCCGATTGACCGCGTCGCGCTCGGCTGCCTGCTCGACCGCATCGATTATACTGCGAGTCCGGATCGGCCTGAATTGAATGCATTCTTCACGCAGGCGGCGGCGTCCCGTTCCGCGGTTTGCGACAATATCTCGCGCGACGATCTGACCGCGACAATTCCGGGTCGCAAGAACGCCGCCCGCCGCTCGCATGCGAAGACGACGCGTCAGCCCGCGCAGCCCATGCGCTAGAGCGCGGCTCGCGAAAAGGTGGAACCCGGCTTTTCCGCATAAAACGCGCTCCAAACTTTCGAGATCGATCAATTCTTCTGCATTTGGGAGATTCCGTCCAAATGCAGCGTGATCTAGCGCCTCCCGCCGACGCATTCACCCTGACGACGAATTTGCTCGCCGGAAATGGCCGCGCCAATTCGCTTTTGCGAAACGATCCGCTATGATGAAGCCTAGCGTTCAGTCCAAAGGGGATCGTGATGCGCAAGAATAAAATGTTGTCGGCGGGACTCGCCTGCCTCGTGTTGTTGGCGGCGGGCGACGCGCTCGCCAAGTCGCGCTATCGCGTTTCCTCAGGCGACGTTTATAACGGCCGAGGCCCGATCGACATTCAGCGCCGCAGCTGGCTCGATCCCGGAACTCAGGTTCCAGTCGGCAGCACCAATCGCTACATGGTCCAGCAGACCTACCTCAATCACGATCCGATCGAGCGCGCCCAGCGTAGCTGGTATATGCAGGAAACGCTTCCTCAGCGCCCACCCTACAACGCCGACATGATCGTCCCTTACGACGAGGGTTTTCCGTTCCCTTGGCCGTGAGTTCGGCCGTTTCGAAGGGATCTGGACTTTAGGAGACCTTGACGCGGGGAGCGCTTTCCTTTAGCTCCCCACCAGCCTGACGCGGCCCGTTCGCGCCAGGCAAGCACCCGTGGCGTTTCGATGCAAACGCCTGTCGGCCGGATCGACGGCAGAGGAGGGCGCGTTCTTAAGGCCCCGGCGGCGCCGGGGCGGCGAGAGACGCGGGTCGAGACAACGCCCCAAGCGCAAGGCTTCGGGCGATTTTGGTCTTGTCGCCCTCTCGCGAAACGCGATCGATGAGAGGACAAGAGTCAAAGTGACCAAACGCGCAGAAGCCAAATACAAGCTTGATCGCCGCCTGGGCCAGAATATCTGGGGCCGGCCGAAGAGCCCAGTGAACCGCCGCGAATATGGCCCGGGACAGCACGGCCAGCGGCGCAAGGGCAAGCTCTCGGATTACGGCACGCAGCTCAAGGCCAAGCAGAAGCTCAAGGGCTATTACGGCAACATTTCGGAAAAGCAGTTCCGCAAATATTACGCGGAAGCGATCCGGATGAAGGGCGACTCCGGCGACAATCTGATCGGCCTGTTGGAGCGGCGTCTCGACGCCATCGTCTATCGCGCGAAATTCGTTCCGACGGTTTTCGCCGCGCGCCAGTTCGTCAATCACGGGCACATCCGCGTCAATGGCAAGCGCGTCAATATTCCGTCTTATCAGGTGAAGGTCGGAGACGTGATCGAGGTGAAGGAAGCCTCGAAACAGGCCGTAACCGTTCTCGAGGCGGTGCAGCTCGCCGAGCGCGACGCGCCCGAATATTACGACGTCGACCACTCCAAGATGACCGCGAAGCTCATCCGCGTGCCGCATGCGACGGAAGTGCCCTATCCGGTGCAGATGGAGCCGAACCTCGTCATCGAATTCTATTCGCGCTAACGTCGGCGCGAGGAATTCAGCAGAGGAATTCGCGAAAAACAGCCGCTTCGAGCGGCTGTTTTTCATTCGCAATTCTTGACTGCGGGCGCGCGATCGGAAAGTCTAGGCGCAAACGCGCCGTCGCCGCTCGCAAATCCAATAATGAGAAGACGGTCGGAACGGCAGGGGAAACGTCAGGGAGAGGCGCTTGTCCGGGCCATCAAAGAAGCGGCCGCGAAAGAATGAACGCGGCCAACGTCCTCTCTGGATAGCGATCGGCGGCCTGGCGGTCAGCGTTTTCAGCTACGCGATGAGGGACCTGCAGATCGGCGACGTCGTTTTCTGGTTCGGCGTCGTTCTCGCCTTTATTGGCGTGGCCTACTGGTTCATTCAACCAAGACACGGATTATAACGCCGGCTGCCGTTCCAAGCGCCTTTCAAATTTGAATTGCCACATTTGCCGAAGAGATTATGGTCTCTTTCGCATCGCAACAGCTGTGGACCGCTCATGCCCTTTGCTTTTATGCCCCGTCGTCGTTTTCTTGTCGCCGCCGCCTGGGCGATCTGCGCCGCCGCGCCGGCTTACGCCGACAAATCGCCTTCGGGCAAGGTTTCGGTCGAGGAGCTGATGGAGCCGAATGCGCTCCCGGACATTGTCGAAGGCTCGGCGAACGCGCCGGTGACGATCGTCGAATATGCGTCGATGACCTGCAGCCATTGCGCGGCGTTTCATCACGACGTCTTTCCTGAGCTGAAAAAGAAATACATCGATTCGGGCAAGGTGAAATTTATCCTGCGCGAGTTCCCGCTCGATCCGCTGGCGACGGCCGCTTTCATGCTGGCGCGCGAACTTGGCGACAAGCGCGACGCGGCTGTCGATCTCCTCTTCTCGCAGCAGAAAAACTGGGCCTTCGCAGACAAGCCGCTCGACGGGCTGGCCAATGTTTTGAAACAGACCGGCCTCGGCCAGGAAAAATTCGAAGCGGTGTTGAAAGACCAAGCCCTCTACGAGAATGTGAACAAGGTGCGCAATCGCGCGGCCGAGAAATTCGGCGTCAATTCCACGCCGACCTTCTTTGTCAACGGCGACAAATACGGCGGCGAAATCGGCCTCGAGGACTGGGACAAGATCATCGCGTCAAAGACGACGGCGACGAAGTAATACGACATCCGTCTAAACGGCTCGGTTGTCATTCCCGACGCGCGCAACGCGCGCGATCGGGAATCCAGAGCAAAACCAGCGCTCTCGGATTGGCCCTGGATTCCCGGTCAGGCCTTCGGCTTGCCGGGAATGACGCACAATGTCATTTCGCTAAAACGCCGTCCGCCGCTCCAGCGCCGCCGCCAGCGTTCCTTCGTCGAGATAGTCGAGTTCGCCGCCGACCGGCACGCCATGGGCGAGCCGCGTCACCTTCACGCCTGACGGCGACAGCATGTCGGCGATGTAATGGGCGGTCGTCTGTCCGTCGACGGTGGCGTTGACCGCAAGCACGACTTCGCTGGTCTCCTCGGCGCGCACGCGCGTAACGAGGCTCGCGATCGTAAGATCGTCCGGCCCAACGCCATCGAGCGGCGACAGCACGCCGCCGAGCACGTGATAGCGCGCGTTGAGCAGCCCTGCCCGCTCCAGCGCCCAGAGATCGGCGACCGTCTCGACGACGACGATGATCGATGCGTCGCGGCGCGCGTCGCGACAGATCGTGCAGGGATCGCTCGTATCGATATTGCCGCAGACCGAGCAGGCGACGATGCGCTCATGCGCGACGCGCATCGCCTCGGCGAGCGGCGCGAGCAGTTCTTCGCGCTTGCGGATGAGATGCAGGACCGCGCGCCGCGCCGAACGCGGACCGAGTCCCGGCAGCTTCGCCAGGAGCTGCGCGAGCTTTTCGATTTCGGGGCCGGCGACGCGTTCGGCCATGGTCTCAGCGCGCGTAACCCTCTCCCATAGGGAGAGGGTCGGTCCGAAGGACCGGGGTGAGGGGCGACGGCCTTTCAATTGCGGCAAGTGCAAACCGTGTGAAAGGGATACCCCTCACCCGGCTGCTTCGCAGCCACCCTCTCCCACAGGGAGAGGGTGTACGCGCGCCACCCCAATGTTTCGTGTTCAAAGCAGCGATCTCAAAACGGCAGCTTCAGCCCGGGCGGCAGCGGCAGACCGCCGGTCAGCGCCTTCATCTTCTCCGCCATCGCTTCGTCGGCCTTGGCCCGCGCCTGCATATGCGCGGTGAGGATCAGATCCTCGAGAATTTCCTTTTCATCCGGCTTCAACAGGCTTGGATCGATGGAGACGCTCCGCATCGAACCCTTGGCGGTCAGCGCGACTTTCACCATCCCACCGGCCGCCTCGCCTTCGACAACGGTCTGTTCGAGCTCCAATTGCGCCTCGGCCATCTTGGCCTGCATCTGCTGCGCCTGCTTCATCAGGCCCATGAAGTCCATCATTGCGCTTCTCCGTCGTCTTCCTCGATTGGCGACGCGCCATCATAAAGCGTTTCGGCGGCCGCCGCGCCCTCGTCCCTGCCCCGCACGGCGACGATCTGCGCGCCTGGGAAACGCGCGAGCACGCTCGCGACCAGCGGGTCGGATTCCAGAGAGGAGCGGCGCCTGCGCTCCTCCGCTTCGCGCTGTTCCTTGAGGGACGGCGCGCCGCCCGCGGCGACGATCGACGCCATCCAGCGCTCGCCGGTCCAGGCCTGAAGCTTCTGCATCAAGGCAGCCGCCAAATCGCGCGCGCCGCCGGGCGCGAGTTCGAATTCGATCAAACCGGCTTCGAAGCGAACAAGCCGCACCTCGGATTCGAGCGCGATCTTGAGACGCATGTCCCGCTTCTCCGCCGCGAGCGCCACAAGCGCGTCGAAGCTCTCGATCGCGGTTCTTGCGGCCGCCGCGGCTGAGGGCTGAGACGCTGCGGGACGCGCCGCCGCGACCAGTCGCGGGCCGCGCGTGGGCGCCACGTCGGTCGTCGCGCTTCGCGCCGGGGGCGGCTCGGAGCCGGCCCCCGCTGCGGCCTCGCCAAAGCCGAGGCGGCGCAACGCCTCGGCCGGCGTCGGCATGTCGGCGGCGTAAGCGAGCCGCACCAGCACCATGTCGGCCGCCGCCAGCGGCCGCTGCGAACCGCGCAGTTCCTCGACGCCTTTCATCAAGATTTGCCAGGCGCGGGTCAGCGTCGGTACGGAAAGGCGCTTCGCTGCGTCTTCGCCGCGGCGTTTTTCTTCAGGCGTCAGCGCCGCCGAATGAGCGGCCTCGGGCGCAAGCTTCAATCGTGTCGCGAGATGGGTGAATTCAGCGAGTTCGAGCAGCACCTGCGCCGGATCGGCGCCGCCATTATACTGATCTTCGAGAACGCCGATCGCCGCGGCGACGTCGCCCGACATCGCCGCTTCGAAAAGATCGATGACCCGCGCCTTGTCGGCGACGCCAAGCATCAGCCGCAGATCCTCGGCGGCGATCGCGCCGCCCGCGGAATGCGCCGCGCCATAAGCGATCGCCTGGTCCAGCAAGGACAGCGCGTCGCGCGCCGAGCCTTCGGCCGCTCGGGCGATCATGGCGAGCGCGTCCGGCTCAATGGCGACGCCCTCAGCCTTGCAAACGTTCAGCAAATGGTCGGCGAGCAGGCCGGCGTCGATGCGGCGTAGATCGAAGCGCTGGCAGCGCGAGCGCACCGTCACCGGCACCTTGTCGATCTCAGTCGTCGCGAAGATGAACTTCACATGCTCCGGCGGCTCTTCAAGCGTCTTCAGCAGACCGTTGAAGGCGGCTTTTGAGAGCATATGGACTTCGTCGATGATGTAGACCTTGGTGCGCGCCATCACCGGGCGATAACGGGCGTTGTCGATGATCTCGCGGATGTCGTCGATGCCCGTGTGCGAGGCGGCGTCCATTTCGAGCACGTCGACATGGCGCGAATCGATGATCGCCTGACAGTGAACGCCAAGCTCCTCCATATGGATCGTCGGCTGATTGATCGCCGGCTTGCCGTCGCGCGCCGGAAGTTCATAGTTGAAGGCGCGCGCAAGGATGCGCGCGGTCGTCGTCTTGCCGACGCCGCGCACGCCGGTGAGCAGATAGGCCTGATGAATTCGATTGAGGTCGAAGGCGTTTTCGAGCGTGCGCACCATCGGCTCCTGGCCGATGAGGTCCGCGAAGGTGGTCGGTCGGTATTTGCGCGCCAACACGCGATAGGCCGAGGGCGGCGCCTGATCGTCAGTGAAAAGCGTGTCGTTCATCGACGCCATAAGCTCGGCAAAGCGTCACTACGAGGAGCGGAGCGACGAAGCAATCCAAATACAGCGCGGCGGCACCGTATTGCTTCGCTTTGCTCGCAATGACGACCAAGGATTTCGGACGCTTGTAGCACAGTGTCAGGAGCTGCGCCCGTCGAAATGCCTCGATCCGGCGCGCGAAACAGCGCCATTAAGGCGAGCGTTAGCAAGGGTGGGAGGCTGAACGGAGACCCGCCCAAGCTCGTTAGGGCTGCTTCCTTCCGGACCTGACCCGGTTGGCGAGTGAAGCGTCCAGCGCCAACCTCCCGGCCCCTATGTGGCAGAGGCGGGCGGGGGATGCAAGACGCCGCGGCTGCTCCTCGCAGCCGTCATTCACTCTCGTCCCCAAAACTGGGTGCGCCCACCCCTCGCGCTTGCTAAAGAGAGCGCGAATTTTGAGAGGATTTGCGCTTGAACTTCGCCGCCGCCGCTTCCGCAGAACGCCAAGCGTCACGCCTTGCAGCCATCCTTGCGCATTTCGCGCGGGAAGGCTTCGCGCGCTGTGAGCCGCGTCTCCTGCAACCGGCGCATGTCTTTCTCGATCGCTCCGGCGAGGATTTTCGCGGCCGGCTCTATCTGACGAGCGACGGCTCCGGCGCGGAATTCTGCCTGCGCCCCGAATATACGATTCCGGTCTGCCTCGAATATCTCGCCTCGGCCGAGGCGGGCCAGCCGGCGGCCTATGCCTATGGCGGCTCGGTCTTCCGCGCGCCTGAGCATGGCGCGACCGGCGACGGCGAATTTCTTCAGGCCGGCCTCGAGAGCTTCGGTCGAGAGGATCGAGAGGCGGCCGACGCGGAAATCCTTGTCGCCGCGCTCGACGCCGCCGCCGCTGCGGGCGCGACGGCGCTTAAAATTCGCATGGGCGACGCAGGGCTCGTCGCCGCCTTTCTCGAAAGGCTCGACATGCCGCCGATCTGGCGCCGGCGGCTTGCCGCCGGCCATGCGCGGGGCCAAAGGATCGCCGATATTTTCGCCTCGCCAAGGCGCAACGGCGGGTCGGAACAGACCGGCGTCTTGGCGGCGCTGACCAAGGTCGATCCGGCCGATGCGCGCCGGCTGGTCGAGGATTTGCTCTCGATCGCCGGCATTACCGCGGTCGGCGGGCGCAGCGCCGCCGAAATTGCCGAACGCTTCCTCGACCAGGCGACGCTCGCCGACGGAGCCGCCGTGTCGGACGAAACGCGCGCGCTGGCGGAAGCGTTCTTCGCCATCGAAGGCGCGCCCGACTCCGCCGCCGCCGCCATGTGCCGTCTCGCGGCCGACGCGCGGCTCGATCTTTCAGCCGCGCTCGACGCTTTCGACGCCCGCGTCCGCGCCATCGCCGCGCGCGGCCTCGCCGTCGAAGACATGCGCTTCTCGGCAAGCTTCGCGCGCCATCTCGACTATTACACCGGCTTCGTCTTCGAGGCGCGCCATAATGGCGGCGGCGAGCCGGTGATCGGCGGCGGACGCTACGACCGGCTGTTCAAGACTCTGGGCGCGGCGTCGGACATACCGGCGGTCGGCGCCGCCATCTGGATCGACCGTCTGACGCCCAGCGCGGGAGAGGCGTGATGCAAAAACTCATCATCGCCTCCCCTTCGAAAGGCCGGCTGCAGGAGAACGCCGCCGCCTTCTTCGCGCGCGCCGGCCTGGAGCTGACCCAGGGACGCGGCGCGCGCGACTATCGTGGCGCCGTCGCCGGAGTCGAAGGCGCGGAAGTCGCCTATCTCTCCGCTTCCGAGATCACGCGCCGACTCGCCGCTGGCGAAGCGCATCTTGGCGTCACCGGCGAAGATCTGGTGCGCGAAGAGATCGCCGACGCCGAAAAGAGGGTGGAGCTTCTCGCGCCGCTCGGTTTCGGCGCGGCGAATGTCATCGTCGCCGTGCCGCAGGCCTGGATCGACGTGCGCTACATGAGCGATCTCGCCGATATCGCCGACGGATTTCGCGCGCGTCACGGCCGCGGGCTGCGCGTCGCGACGAAATATGTGAATACGACGCGGCGCTTCTTCGCCGCGCACGGCGTTTCAGACTATCGCATCGTCGAGAGCTCCGGCGCGACCGAGGGCGCGCCCGCGGCCGGCTCCGCCGATCTCATCGTCGACATCACGACGACCGGCGCGACGCTCGCGGCCAATGCGCTGAAGGTGGTTGAGGACGGCGTGATTTTGCGCTCGCAGGCCAATCTCGTCGCGTCGCTGACCGCGCCCTGGAGCCAAACCGCGCGCGAAGCGGCGCGCATCATTCTTTCGCGCATCGCCGCGGAAGAGGAAGCGCGCACGACCCGCGAGATGCGCGCTGCTCTGCCCGATGTGAGCGAACAAATTCTGCGCGAGGCTGAAGCGAACTTCGGTGCGGAACTCCGCGACAAGGACAATTGCTCGGCAAGCTTCCGCTGCCCGGCGAGCAAGGTCGCTGCGCTCGCCGACTGGCTGATCGCGCGAGGCGCCACAAGCGTCGCCAGCGCCGGGCTCGATTATGTCTTTCGGGCCGAGAACGCTCTATGGAGCAAGCTCGCGGCGCGGCTTGGGTGACCCGAATGTCATTCCCGATGCGCGAAGCGCGATCGGGAATCCAGAGCAAAATCAGCGTTCTTGGATTGGCTCTGGATTCCCGGTCAGGCCTGCGGCCTGCTGGGAATGACACGTAGCGCGCCGGCTCACGCCTCCGTCAGCGCGCCGACATGCGCCGCGACGCTGCGCGCAAGGTCTTCGGGCCGATAGCCGCCTTCGAGCAGCGAGACGATGCGGCCACTGCAGCGGCGCGCCGCGATCTCCATTACGCGCAGCGTAACCTCCCTGAAATCATCGGCAACGAGCCGCAAGCCGCTAAGCGGATCATGCAGATGGGCGTCGAAGCCGGCGCAGAGAATGATCATATCGGGCGAGAAGGCGTCGAGACGCGGCAGAATGCGCGACGCAAGCGCTTCGCGAAACTGCGCGCCGCCATCGCCCTTGACGAGCGGCGCGTTGACGATCGTGTCATGCGCGCCGGTTTCATTGACCGCGCCCGTGCCTGGATAGAGTGGCATCTGATGCGTCGATGCATAAAGGACGTTTCGATCGCTCCAGAAAATATCCTGCATGCCATTGCCGTGATGCACGTCGAAATCGACGATGGCGACGCGCGAAGCTTGATGAGCGGTGCGCGCATGCCGGGCCGCAACGGCGGCGTTATTCAAGAAGCAAAAGCCCATCGGCGTCTCGCGCGTCGCGTGATGTCCCGGCGGCCGCATCGCGACGAAGGCGTTCTTGACGTCGCCGCGCATGACCGCGTCGACCGCCGCAATCGCGCCGCCCGCAGCGCGCAACGCCGCTTCATGGGTGGCGCCGTTCATGGCGACGTCGGGACCGATACGCGCATATCCATCCGACGGCGCCGATTTGGCGAGACGCGACAGATGCTCGGAACTATGCGCGCGCAATAGCGCCTCGTGCGGCGCCAAGGGCGCTTCAGCGCGCAAGAGGTCCGCAAAGCGCGCGTCGTCCAGCGCATGCAGAATGGCGCGGAGACGCTCCGGCCGTTCGACATGGCTCGGTCCCATGTCATGCGCCAACGCCGCCGGGTGCGTGACGAGCAGGGTCGAGCCCGTCGCGGCGCGCGCGCCCGAGCACGCAAGGCTTGCGCCCGCGCCTGCAATTGCTTCCCGTCGCGTTAGCGCGCTGTGGCGTCCCGGCATGTCAAGTCCAGCCCTTGGCTTCAGACGCGCAGCATAGGATCGCTCGAGGCGCGTGTCAGCCGTTGGGGGATTAGACAGCAAGAAACGCGTTGCGAAGTTCGCGCTGAAAGTTGGATGATGCGCGAAGAGGATCAGGAAGATGACGCAGGCACATTCGCTCGATCTCGACGAGGCGCGCTGGGCGGCGGTCGTCGCGCGCGATGCGCGCCGCGACGGTGAGTTCTTCTACTGCGTCGAAACGACTGGCGTTTATTGCCGCCCCTCCTGCCCGTCCCGTCCGGCGAAGCGCGCCAATGTGCGCTTTTGCGCCACGATCGAAGAAGCGGAGGCTCAAGGTTTTCGCCCGTGCCGTCGCTGCCGGCCGGATGCGCCTTCGCAGCAGGAGCGGGACGCCGAAAAGATCGCCCGCGCGTGCCGAATGATCGAATCGGCGGAATCTCCGCCGACTCTCAAGCAGCTGTCGCGCGCCGCAAAGCTGAGCCCCTATCACTTCCACCGGCTGTTTTCGCGCATCGCCGGCGTCACGCCCAAGGCCTATGCCGAGGCGCATCGACGCGCGCGCATGCGCGATAAACTCAAGCAGGGCCGCACAGTCACAGAGGCGATCCATGATTCCGGCTATAATTCGAGCGCGCGCTTTTACGCGAAGGCGAAGGATACATTGGGCATGACGCCTGCCGCCTATCGCGCCGGGGCGCCGCGTGAAACGATCCGCTTCGCGATCGGCCAATCGTCATTGGGCGCGGTGCTGGTCGCGGCGAGCGCAAACGGCGTCTGCGCCATTTCGCTCGGCGACGACCCGCAAGAACTGCTGCGCGATCTGCAGGATCGATTTCCCCGCGCGACGCTGATCGGCGCCGACGAAAATTTTGAGCGCTATGTCGCCGCGGCGGTCGGCATGGTCGAGCGGCCTCAGACGCGCTTCGATCTGCCGCTCGACATGCGCGGCACGGCTTTTCAGCAGCGAGTCTGGGCCGCGTTGAGGGATATTCCGGCGGGAGAGACGGCAAGCTACGCCGAGATCGCGAAGCGCATCGGCGCGCCGAAGGCGACGCGGGCGGTCGCGCGCGCCTGCGCCGCCAATCCGGTTTCGCTTGCGATTCCCTGCCATCGCGTCGTGCGCAGCGACGGGGCGCTTTCCGGCTATTACTGGGGCGTCGAGCGCAAGCGCGAATTGCTAAAGCGCGAACGCAAGTCCTGAATGAACGGGGCTCTATTTTTGAAGCGCCGCATATGCCTCATTGATTGCGTCATGCAGTTCTTTCCATAGAGGATTGATCCGCACGTCCGGCCCCCAATTGTAGATCGCCTTGGCGACCTCGGCGATCGTCTCATTGATCGGTTCGCTTTCCCCTTCCTCCAATTCGAAAGAGAATAGCTTCGGCGGAGCGCCGGCTGTCCACGCGTCCCAATGTTCGTTCGAATAACTGGAGACGCCGCGCTGCGCGGCGAGCAGTTCCGGCGCATATTTCGCGAAGCGCCGATGCAGCGGCCCGTCTGAAGGTTCCGCGCGAAAAGCGTCGCGCACCGCGAAATAACGCACATGCTGCACTTCATGCGCGAGGCAGCAGCCAAGACGCGCGTCGCTCATATTCGGGTCATAGTAGATTTCAACGCGGCCGTCGGGGAAAGACTGCCCTTCCGAAGTGAAGCTCTGGCCGAGATAGTCGAAAGTCTTCGTCTGCGGGCTGAGGGTCACTTTGCCGGCATCATAGCCGAAATCCCGCGCCAGCGTTTCAAGCGTTTGGCGCTTCTTCAAGAATTGCGGCGAGTCCGAAAGGTCGCCCCAATCCCTCGGCTCATCTCGCGCTGTCGAACGGCTCTTCATGCGTAATGACCCAATCGAACTCCGGATGAGCGTCGGCGACATGCTCCCACCATCGCCGCCCGTCCGGCAAGCGCGGCGAGAGATCATTGACCCTGAGCCGGCGGAAAACATCCGGCCACGCCTTCGCCCCGGCGATGACCGCTTCGACCATGGCGCGCCCCAGGCCGGGCTGCAGCGAGTTGATCTGCTCGAATACGAGAGAGGGCGGCTCATAGGCGCCGGCGAGCAGAAGCGCGATTCCCGACGCCTGCGTTCCGTCGGGCGTGGTGATGAGTTTCGGCGAGGTCGAGGCTTTGATTTCGAAAAAGCTGCGCCCGTAGGACCGCGAATCGACGTAAAGGCCAAGCGAAGCGAGATTGCCGGCGATCGCTTCGGCGATCGCCTGCATCGCCGGATCGGCGGGTTGGGCCGGCGCTTTCTTGAACCGCCAAGCTTCCCAGAACGCCATAGAGAACTCCCAAACGGGCGGTGGAAACAGGGCCGCCTGCCGTGCCCTTCCCGCCGTTCCATGCGATAAAGAGCCATGGCGACACCGATTCGCAACGCTTTCGACCCAGGCTTCGGCGTTTATGTCCACTGGCCGTTTTGCTTGTCGAAATGCCCCTATTGCGATTTCAACAGCCACGTCCGGCGCGGCGACGTCGACGAGGACCGATTCGTCGAGGCCTTCAGCGTCGAGCTCGCGCATCGCGCGGCGCTGACGCGCGGGCGCGAAGTCCGCTCGATTTTCTTTGGCGGCGGCACGCCGTCGCTGATGTCGCCGTCGACGGCACAAGCGATTCTTACCCGGATTTCGAGCCATTGGAGCCTTGCCAAGGACTGCGAGATCACGCTCGAAGCCAATCCGACCAGCGTCGAGGCCTCGCGCTTCAGGGGGTTCAAGGCGGCCGGCGTCAATCGCGTCTCGCTCGGCGTGCAGGCGCTAAACGACATCGATCTTCGCGCGCTCGGGCGCCAACATTCGGTCGCCGAGGCGCTGATGGCGCTCGATGTCGCCAATTCGGTCTTCGAACGCACATCTTTTGATCTGATCTACGGCCGCTCCGGCCAGACGCCAGCCGGCTGGCGAAAGGAACTGGAGCTGGCGCTCGCCCGCGCGCCGGAACATGTCTCGCTCTACCAGCTGACGATCGAACCCGACACGATGTTCGAGCGCATGGTCAATACCGGCAAGATGGCGCTGCCCGACGCCGAGGTTCAGCGCGCGCTCTGGGACGTGACCCAGGAAGTCACCGCCCGCGCCGGCCTGCCCGCCTACGAAGTCTCCAATCACGCGCGGCCGGGCGCCGAGTGCCGGCACAATCTGGTCTATTGGCGCTATGGCGAATATGTCGGCGTCGGCCCCGGCGCCCATGGGCGGGTGGTCACCCCGCGCGGACGGCGCGCTCAGGCCGCCGAGCGGCATCCCGAAATGTGGCTTACCTGCGTCGAGACCGAAGGCCACGGCCTCATCGAGGACGAGCTGCTCTCGACCGAGCAGGAAGGCGACGAATTCCTGCTGATGGGGCTGCGGCTGCGCGAGGGCGTCGATCCGCAGCGCTATTTCCTCTTGACCGGCAAGCGCCTGTCGCAATCACGCATCAGCGAACTCATCGGCGACGGGCTCGTCGAATTCACCCGCGAGAACCGGCTGCGCGTCAGCTCGGAAGGCTTCCCGGTGCTCGACGCGGTGGTCGCCGATCTCGCGGCGTAGGCCGCTGCAGAGATTGACGATCAGAAGCCGCGACCGGCGCCGCCGCGAGGAGACGGCGCCAGCTGAGCGTTCAAGCGGAACTTAGCGCTGGTACAATTTCTCCAGCGTGTCGGCGCCGAGGAGTTCGCCCATGCGGCCAAGGATCAGCAGCGCGACTCCGAATGTCGCCAGCGACATCCAGCCGAAAAAGACGAAGCCCCAATGAAGCGGGCCGGCAAAGCCTTCGTCCATCGACCAGAACGTATGGCCCCATTCATTGAATCCCACATTCGGGATGGTCATGAAGACGCCGACGACAAGCACCACGAAGGCAAGCGAATAGCCCTTGGCGAAAATCGGCAGGCGTGTCTTGGCATAGAGGAACGCGCCGAGCCCGATGATCGCGAAGAGCGGATAAGAAATATAGAAGGTGATGATATTGCTCGGCGTGAAATCCGTGTCGCGCACGGCGGTCATGTGCCAGACCGCCGTCTGCTCCGTAAAGAAGCTTAAGCCCCAATAGAGGGCGAGTGAAAAAACCACCAGCCACTGAACCAGATAAATCAGCCGGCGCATTTCGGTTGAGGCGGCGAGGCTCGCCAGATCGCGGTCGCGCGTGCGCCACAAAAAGCCGACGACGCCGACCGCGCCCAAGCATGACGCGAGAATCGCGAATTGCAGCAGGCTCATCCAATAGAACTGGTATTCCGGCGAGAATGAATCGAGGCCGACGCTCCAGGCGAAAATTTGTTCATAGAGGCGGAGGATGGCCACGAAGAGCGTCAACGCCGCAACCCCGATGAGAAGGGGCTTCATATCTAGAATTCGTTCGGCGCCCACGGCGGCGGAACGGACTTCAGCTTTTGTCGTGCTCATGATTGTCTCCAAAGGTGTGGCTGTCGGGGGCTTTGGCGCCCTCCTCAAAGGTCTGATGCGCGCGAGATCGAAAGCTGCATCGATGGCGGCGGCCGACTGGGCGGAAAGGTTTGACGACTTTCTCGCGCGCGCATCTTTCGTCCGCATCGCCGTCGAAGTGGCGGCGGAAGCGCACAGAATCATCCGCGAGAAAAACCTCAGCCTCGCTGAGGAGGAGCCCTTGGAGACTGGGGCGCGCGACTTGGTTCGATCCGCGACGCAGGAGCGAACGTCTTCAGCCGAGGCGATTCGGCTTCGGAAGGGAAAGCAACGGCGTTTGAAACGACGGGTCTTAACGGCGGCGCAGCCAACGCGCCGTCATGCAGGATGCAGCAGAACCCCTGGCAATGACGGTTGTGGTGGGGGACAAGCGGCGTCGCGCCGCCGGTCACATCGACTTGCGGCGCGCAAACTGCGCTGAAGGCGACGCCATCTCCATGCGCCGCGACTTGCGTCGCCGCGATCGTCGTCTGCATGAGAAACATGCAGGCGACGATCGCCGCGAACAAGCGCGCGCGCAGACAGATGCGCTGAAAGATTGGAGCCACCGCCGCCTCTGGGTTCCAAAGCCAATGTTAGGTTTCGATCTCTTGCGCGGTCAAGCAAACCGTTGATGCGACGCCGTGCGACGAAACGACGCTTTAAAAATTGATGCGCGACAAGAAGAAAAGCGACGCGCCTGTTTTCACATTCGGTTTCGAATTTCGCCCATGACCTGATCGCAATTTCGAAAAAAAATTCCGTTCTTCGAATGGACCGACGCGTCGAGGGGCTTCCAAAGAAAGTTAATCGCTCTCGGCGGCGCGACCTTCGAACGCGTCATCGTCATTCTCGAACAATTTGGAATCGGCTTGCCGAGACGACGCACTGTCACAAATGCTACTCTTCGCCGACGAAATGGGATGGCGACGCAGAATGCCCCTGACGGCCGGTTGGAGCTTGGAAGCGATAGGATACTGACCATGCGCCATGATCGACGCGCGGCGCGGCGTTTGAGTTGAAACCCATGGCGGAGGCGAATTCAGGCCGTGAGACCGGCTCATCGACGCCCTCTTCGAGAGACGCGCAAACGGCGACGCTCGAGATTGTGCGCGACCTCGTCATCGAGCTGCACCCTGATTTCGTCGATTCTCGACTCGTGCGGCTCGACAGCGACCTGGATCGGGATCTGGCCCTCGACAGCCTGTCGCGCGCGGAGCTGCTGCTGCGGCTTAATCGCAAATTCAAGGTGCAGCTTCCTGACAGGCTGATCGGAGAAGCCAACAGTCCCCGCGATCTCGTCAACGCGGTTCTCGCCGCCGGCGCGGCGGCTGCTCCAGCGTCGCCTCGCCCCGCGCCGCATATCATGCTTGAATCCGTGGACGAGCCGATCGAGGCCAGAACGCTGATCGATGCGCTCGCTCAACATGCCGAGCGTCACGGCGACCGCGAACATGTTTTGCTTTGGCGGGCGGAAGGCGCGCCGGACCCGTTGAGCTATCACGATCTCTATCACGCCGCGCGCGCCGCAGCCGGCGGACTTGTCGAACGCGGCGTCGGCTCCGGAGATCGCATCGCGATCATGCTGCCGACGAGCCGCGATTTCTTTGTCGCATTTTTCGCGGTTCTGTTCTGCGGCGCTGTCCCTGTGCCGATTTACCCGCCGTTTCGCCTATCGCAGATCGAGGATCATCTGCGTCGACAGGCCGGCATATTGTCGAACGCTGAAGCGAGCGCGCTCATCACCAACGCCGAGATCAGAGTCGTTGGAAAATTGCTCTATGGTCTCGTCAGCGCGCTTCAGCACATCGTCACGATTCCGGATCTAAGTTCCGCCACGCCCCTATCTGCGCCATTGCCGGCGTCGCCGGACGTTACGGCGCTCATTCAATACACTTCAGGGAGCACCGGCGATCCCAAGGGCGTCGTGCTATCCCACGCCAATCTTCTCGCCAATATTCGCGCCATGGGGGCTGTGTTGAAGGCGTCGTCGGCGGATAGAGTCGTAAGCTGGCTGCCGCTCTATCACGACATGGGGCTGATCGGTTGCTGGCTTGGTAGCCTTTACTACGGCGCGTCGGCGCTGATCATGTCGCCGCTGTCCTTTCTCGCCGATCCGGCGCGATGGCTTTGGGCGATCGACACACACAAGGCGACGATCTCGGCGGCGCCAAATTTCGCCTATGAACTGTGCCTGAAGGCGATCGACGATACGAAGATCAGCGGCCTCGATCTGTCGTCGCTGCGCGCCATCATGAACGGCGCCGAGCCGGTCAGTCCGACATCGGTCGCGCGCTTTGCTCAACGATTTGCGCCATACGGCTTTCGGCCCGAAATGTTGACTCCGGTTTACGGGCTCGCCGAAAATTCGGTGGGGCTCGCTTTCCCGCCGCTTGGCCGAGGGCCGCTCATTGATCGCGTCGATCGCAGAGCGCTTGATCGTGACGGCGTTGCGCAGATCGCTAGTCCGGACGCTAAAGGCGTCATCTCGTTGGTGGCCTGCGGACGGCCGCTGCCGCATCACGAAATCCGCGTCGTCGATGACGCCAGTCGCGAATTGCCGGAGCGACAGGAGGGACGCATTCAGTTTCGGGGACCGTCGGCGACAAGAGGCTATTTCCAGAATCCGGAAAGGACGGTCGCGCTCTTTGACGGCGATTGGCTTGAGACGGGCGACCGCGGCTATATCGCGGGCGGCGACGTCTTCATCACCGGACGCATCAAGGATTTGATCAAGCGCGCCGGACGCAACATCTATCCGCAGGAGTTGGAAGAGGCCGTAGGTTCGCTCGAAGGAACGCGAAAGGGGTGCGTCGCGGCGTTTCCCGCGATCGATGCGCGCGCCGGGACGGAAAGGCTCATTGTCCTCGCCGAAACGCGCTTGCGAGACGACGCGCGCCGAGAGTCGCTGCGCAAAATGATCGTCGACGCCTCTCAAGCCTTGCTCGATCTTGCGCCGGATGAAGTCGTTCTCGTTCCGCCGCACACCATCCCGAAGACGTCGAGCGGCAAGATAAGACGCTCGGCCGCTCGCGCCATGTTCGAAACCGGCCAGTTACGAACGAAAGGCAAGAGCGCGCAATGGCAGCTCATGCGCATTGCGCTCTCTGGCGTCGTGCCTCGGCTGCGCCGCCTCTCGTCGAATTTCGCGCTTTTAGCCTACAACGCCTACGCATGGAGCATGCTGGTTCTGATTGGAGCCCTTGTGTGGCTCTGCGTGCTGGCGACGCCTAAGCGGATATGGCGGCATCGCCTTCTCGGCGCGGCCGCTCGATTGTTTTTCCGCCTGATCGGATGCCCGCTTGCCGTCACCCGCGACGCGCCGATCCCGCAGGAACGCGTCATCTTCATCTCCAACCATTCGAGCTATCTGGACAGCGCCGTGCTGGTCGCTGTCTTGCCTGGCGAGCTTTCATTCGTTGCGAAGGAAGAGCTTGCGCGTCAGCGCATCGCAGGTCCCTTCCTGCGGCGACTGGGCGCGATTTTTGTGCGTCGGACCGATCCGGCAGGCGGCGTCGCCGACGCGCGGGCCGCCGTGCAATCTGCGCGCGCGGGCATGCGCCTGGTCTGGTTTCCGGAAGGAACCTTTTCGCGAATGCCCGGACTGCTGGGGTTCCATATCGGCGCCTTCTCGACCGCCGCGCAGTTGGGGTTTCCCGTCACGCCGATCACCATACGCGGCACGCGTTCGATCTTGCGCAGCGGTTCGTGGTTGTTCAGACGGGGCCCGATCGCCGTGCATATCGGCGCGTCCATCGAACCAAAAGGCGACGATTTTCAAGCGGCGGTCGCGTTGCGCGACGCGACGCGGCAGAAAATATTGGAGCGCTGCGGCGAACCTGACCTTGGCCATGAGCGCGTCGTCGTCGAAGGATGAGTGACGCTCAGCGTGCTGCGCGGAACGTCACCCAGCCTGCCCACGATGGCGCAAAAAATGATCCGCGAGCACGCAAGCCATCATCGCTTCGCCGACCGGAACCGCGCGAATGCCGACGCAAGGATCGTGACGGCCTTTTGTCACGATCTCGGTCTCCTTGCCGAAGCGATCGATCGTGCGGCGCGGCGTCAGAATCGACGACGTGGGTTTCACCGCGAAACGCACGACCACCGGCTGGCCGGTCGAAATGCCGCCGAGCACGCCGCCGGCGTTGTTCGACAGAAACGTCGGTCCATCTTTTCCGGCGCGCATTTCGTCGGCGTTTTCTTCGCCGGTGAGCGCGGCGGCGCCAAAGCCCGCGCCGATCTCGACGCCCTTCACGGCATTGATCGACATCATCGCCGCGGCGAGATCGGCGTCGAGCTTGCCGTAGACCGGCGCGCCCCAGCCGACCGGCACGCCCTCCGCGACGATTTCGATCACCGCGCCGATCGAGGAGCCGTCCTTGCGCACGTCATCGAGATAATCCGCCCATAATTGCGCCGTGCGCGCGTCGGGGCAAAACAGCGGATTGCGTTCAACCTCCGCCCAGTCGAAATGCGCGCGGTCGATTTGGTGCGGACCGACTTGCACCAGCGCGCCACGAATCGTCACGCCGGCGATTACCTTTCGCGCGACGGCGCCGGCGGCGACCCGCGCCGCGGTTTCACGCGCCGAGGAACGGCCGCCGCCGCGATGATCGCGCACGCCATATTTCGCGTCGTAGACATAGTCGGCGTGGCCGGGACGATATTTGTCGGCGATCTCGCCATAGTCTTTCGAGCGCTGGTCGGTATTTTCGATCATGAGCGCGATCGGCGTTCCGGTCGTCACCTGTCGGCCGTCGCCGTCGGCGAAAACGCCGGAAAGAATCTTGACCTCATCCGCTTCCCGCCGCTGCGTGGTGAAGCGCGACTGTCCCGGCTTGCGCTTGTCGAGAAAGACCTGGATGTCCTTCGCCTCGAGCGGAATTTTCGGCGGACAGCCGTCGACGATCGCGCCGAGCGCCGGCCCATGGCTCTCGCCGAAGGTGGTGACGCGGAAAAGATGGCCGAAACTATTGTGGGACATGCGGGTCTTCTAGGCCCCGCGCCGGCGCCGGTCAAACAGCGGGGGGCGGGCGCGCAAGTCCAGCGCGCGAGTCATGACGCGGCGCGCGCGCGCCGTTAAGATAGGCGCATGACCCTTTCCCATAAGCCCGTCGGCCCCGGCAGCCATGTCTTCCTCGTCGACGGCTCCTCTTTCGTCTTTCGCGCCTATTTCCAGTCGATCCGACAGGATGCGAAATATAATTATCGCTCCGACCGGCTGCCGACCGGAGCCGTGCGGCTGTTCTGCACCAAGATCTTGCAGTTCGTGCGCGAGGGCGCCGCGGGCGCAAAGCCGACGCATCTCGCGATCATCTTCGACAAGAGCGAGCATTCGTTCCGCAAGGAGATTTATCCGGACTATAAGGCGCATCGCGCCGAGCCGCCGGAAGACCTCATTCCGCAATTTCCGCTGATGCGCGCTGCGGTGCGGGCTTTCGGCCTCACCCCGATCGAACAGGACGTCTACGAGGCCGACGATCTCATCGCCACTTACGCCATGCAGGCGAAGGCCAAGGGCGCCGACGTTCTGATCGTTTCGGCCGACAAGGATCTGATGCAGCTCGTCGGGCCGGGCGTGACAATGTACGACCCGGCTTCCGGAACCGCCGGCGCGAAAGGCGCGCGTGAAGAGCGCCTGATCGGCGAAGCCGAGGTCGTCGATTATTTCGGAGTCACGCCGGACAAGGTCGTCGACGTGCAAGCGCTCGCCGGCGATTCGACCGACAATGTGCCGGGCGCGAAGGGCATCGGCATAAAGACCGCCGCACAACTCATCAACGAATATGGCGACCTCGATACGCTGCTCGCCAAGGCGTCCGGCATCAAACAGCCCAAGCGCCGCGAGGCGTTGACCGAACCCGAAGCGGTCGCGCGCATCCGTCTCTCCGAAAAGCTCGTGACGCTGGTGCGCGACGCGCCTCTTGAGACGCCGCTCGAAGATTTGGGCCTGCACGAACCGGACGCCAAGACGCTCGTCGCCTTTCTGCAGGCGATGGAGTTCACCACGATCACGCGCCGTGTCGCCGAGCTTTACGGCGTCGATATTCACGACGTTGCGCCGGACCCGAATTTCATCGGCCCCGCCGGCTGGCGCGCGCGCGACGGCGAAGTGCGCAGTGATGCGCCGGCTGCGCCGCCAGCCGCTGAACTCTCGAAGTCCGCGACGCAGACCGGCGGCCCGAACGCGCAGGAAGGCTCCACCCCCGCGGGCCTCGTCGCCGCGCGCCGCGCCGAGGCGCAAGCGACAAACATCGATCGCGCCGCTTACGAATGCGTGACCTCGCTTGAACGCCTCGATCAATGGATCGCCGATGCGACGAACGCCGGCATTGTCGCGCTCGACACCGAAACAACCTCGCTCGATCCGATGAGCTGCGACCTTGTCGGCATCTCGCTCGCCGTCGCGCCGGGGCGCGCCTGCTACATTCCGCTCGGGCATCGCGAGAATGGCTCCGGCGATCTCTTTGGCGGCGCCGAACTCCTTCCCGGCCAGATTCCGCTCGGTAAAGCGATCGAGAAACTGAAGCCTCTGTTCGAAGATTCGTCCATCCTCAAGATCGCGCACAATATGAAATATGATCTGCTCGTTCTCGCGCGTTACGGAATCGACGTGGCGCCGATCGAAGATACGATGCTGATCTCCTATGCGCTCGATTCAGGCCTCAATAATCACGGGCTCGATGAGCTGGCGCTCAAGCATCTGCGACATGAGAACATCAAATTCGCCGCGGTCGCTGGCTCGGGACGCAATTTCATCGGCTTCGCCCGCGTCGCGCTCGACAGAGCGACGGAATACGCCGCCGAAGACGCTGACGTGTCGTTACGCTTGTGGCGCGCGCTGAAGCCGCGGCTTGCCGCCGAGCATATGACCAATGTTTACGAGTCGCTGGAACGGCCGATGGTGGCGACTCTCGCCCGTATGGAACGGCGAGGCGTCAGCGTCGACCGCGCGATCCTGTCGCGCCTTTCCGGAGAATTCGCGCAGGACATGGCGCGTCTCGAAGCCGAAATCTTCGATCTCGCCGGCGAGAGCTTCAATCTCGGCTCGCCCAAACAATTGGGCGACATTCTCTTCGGCAAGATGGGACTGCCGGGCGCGAAAAAAACTGCCACCGGCGCCTGGTCGACGTCCGCGAGCGTGCTCGAGGACTTGGCCAGCGACGGCAATGATTTCGCGCGCCGCATTCTCGACTGGCGCCAGGTCTCCAAGCTCAAAAGCACCTACGCCGACGCCCTGCCGGGCTATATCAATCCCGAGACCGGGCGCGTCCACACAAGCTATGCGCTCGCCGCGACGACCACGGCGCGGCTTTCTTCATCGGAGCCGAATCTGCAGAACATTCCGGTGCGCAACGAAGCCGGCCGCAAGATTCGAAAGGCCTTTATCTCGCCGCCCGGCCGTGTGTTGATCTCGGCGGATTATTCGCAGATCGAGCTGCGGTTGCTCGCCCATATCGCCGACATTCCGCAATTGAAGAAAGCCTTCGCCGACGACCTGGACATTCACGCGATGACGGCGAGCGAAATGTTCAATGTGCCGATCAAGGACATGCCGCCTGAAACGCGCCGCCGCGCCAAGGCGATCAACTTCGGCATCATCTACGGCATTTCCGCCTTCGGACTCGCCAATCAGCTCGGCATTCCGCGCGAAGAGGCCGGCGCCTATATCAAGCGCTATTTCGAACGCTTTCCCGGCATTCGCGACTATATGGATTCGACGCGAAAAACCGTGCGCGAGAAGGGCGAAGTCTCGACGATTTTCGGCCGCGTCTATCATTTCCCGGGCATCGCCTCGGCCAACGCCTCTGACCGCGCGTTCTATGAGCGCGCCGCGATCAATGCGCCGATCCAGGGCGCCGCCGCCGACATCATTCGCCGCGCGATGGTCCGAATGGATGACGCGCTGGCGCGCGCCGGTCTATCGGCGCAGATGCTTCTGCAAGTGCATGACGAACTTGTCTTCGAAGCGCCGACGCATGAAGCCGAGGCGACGATTGAATTGGCGCGCCGCGTGATGGAGCAGGCGCCGGCGCCCGCCGTCCATCTCTCTGTGCCGCTGAAGGTCGATGCGCGCGCCGCCGCCAATTGGGACGAGGCGCACTGACGGCGCATACGATTTCCGTCTGAAGCGGTTGGGAGTCATTCTCGACGCGCGAAGCGCGATCGGGAATCCAGAGCAAAGCCAGCGCTCTCGGATCGGCCCTGTCATTCCCGGTCAGGCGTGCGGCCGGCCGGGAATGACGGGCCCAGCAAGCACATCAAACCCAGTTCTTATCACAGGCCCGGATCTTCTCCGTTGCGCGCTTCTTCCGACGCAAGTCCAAAGCTCAATCGTAACCAGAACCGCTCGTGCAGATAATACAGCGCGAAGATCGCCAGCAATTCGACGCCGGTGATTTTTGCGGCGAGCTCCATGCTTTGGACGAAGGCGTAAACGATCAGGAAGGTCGAAACGCTTGCAGGCAGCAGCCAGGAAAGCGCTTTCACCAGACTGCGCGTCGGCGTCGGTTTGAACGACTCTCGCGCCAGCGGCAGGCCTTCCATGGAAGCGTAGCTGAGCTCGGTCAGCGGCGGCGAGGCTCGGCCGTTCGACGCGGCGACCGCTTTGACCATGCCGACCGCGACCGTTTCATTGGTGACGCGATCGATGAGAATGAATCCGCCGGTTTCGCGATTTTCGACATAAGCGTCGCAGGCAATCACAGTTTCAAGTGACAGGCGCGCGTCGCCGATTTCGTTGAACGCGAGCGTCGCGCCGCTAGTGAGCTGCTGCGACTGGCCGGTTTCAATATCAATGCGCGTATCAACGACAGTCACGGCGGCAGGCGCCGTTTTAGTTCCGATCTTTAAGAGATAACTCTTGCCGGCGACAAGCGGCTCGCGCACCAGCCATAGGAGCTTGGCTTCGAGCCGATCGCCGATTTTCGCAGGCGAGACCGGCGAACATAAAAGATCGCCGCGCGAAACGTCGATCTCTTCGGCGAGCGTCAGCGTCGCCGACTGGCCGGACACGGCGCTGTCGAGGTCGCCGTCAAAGGTGACGATCCTGGCGACGCGTGTATCGCGCCCCGACGGCAGAATGCGCACGATATCGCCCGGCCGAATATTGCCGCCGCTGATGAAGCCGGAGAAGCCGCGGAAGTCGAGATTGGGGCGGTTCACCCATTGCACCGGCATGCGAAACGGCGCGATCTGCGTCGTGTCGTCCACCGCGACGCCTTCGAGATAGGAAAGAAGCGGCGGCCCGTCGTGCCAAGGCATATTGGCGCTGCGATGAACGAGATTGTCGCCATCCTTGGCGACAAGCGGCGCGACATAAATGGAGGCGAAGCGAAGCTTGTCGGCGAAGGCACGAAAATCCGACTCGATCTTGCGGAACACCTCTTCGCTGTAGCCGACGAGATCCATCTTGTTGACCGCGACAACGACATGACGCACGCCGAACATCGAGGTGATGACGCTGTGCCGGCGAGTCTGCGGCAGAATGCCCTTGCGCGCATCGACAAGCAGAATGGCAAGATCGGCGGTCGAGGCGCCGACCGCCATGTTGCGGGTATATTGCTCATGGCCGGGCGTGTCGGCGACGATGAATTTGCGCCTGTCGGTGGCGAAATAGCGATAGGCGACATCGATGGTGATGCCCTGTTCGCGCTCGGCGGCAAGACCGTCGACGAGCAGCGCGAAATCCAGCGCCTCGCCCTGCGTGCCATGCTTCTTTGAATCGCTTTCGAGCGCCGCGATAATGTCGTCGGGCGCAAGGTCGGCGTCGTAGAGCAGACGCCCGATCAGGGTCGATTTGCCATCGTCGACCGAACCGCAGGTGATGAACCGCAAAAGCGGCTTTTCCCCGGCTTGGCGCAGAAGCGCGCGCGACGGCGATGCGGCAACGACGGCGCCGTGCATCTTAGAAATACCCTTCCTGCTTCTTTTGCTCCATCGAGCTGGAGCCGTCGTGATCAATGAGCCGCCCCTGGCGCTCCGAAGAGCGGCTCTCGCGCATTTCGGTAATGATCTCGTCGAGACTGGCCGCGCCGCTTTCGATGCCGCCGGTCAACGGATAGCAGCCGAGCGTGCGAAACCGCACCATCTTATGTTCGATCGCTTCGCCGGGCGCGAGCTGCATGCGATCGTCATCGACCATGATGAGCGTGCCGCCGCGGCGCACGACCGGCCGCTCTTTGGCGAAATAGAGCGGAACGACGGGAATATTTTCGCGCGCGATATAGTCCCAGATATCCGCCTCGGTCCAATTGGACATCGGAAAAACCCGCAGACTCTCGCCGGGCGCCTTTCGCGTATTGTAAAGACGCCAGAATTCGGGCCGTTGATTCTTGGGGTCCCAGCGGTGCTGCGCGGTGCGAAAGGAAAGCACGCGCTCCTTGGCGCGCGACTTCTCTTCGTCGCGGCGCGCGCCGCCGAATGCAGCGTCGAACTTATATTTGTCGAGCGCCTGCTTCAACGCCTCGGTCTTCATGATCTCGGTATGAAGCTTCGAGCCATGAATGAAAGGGCTGATGTTCATCTCAATCCCTTTGGGATTGATGTACTCGATCAGTTCGAGGCCGAGCTCCTTCACGCGACGGTCGCGAAATTCGATCATTTCGCGAAATTTCCATGTCGTATTGACATGGAGCAACGGGAACGGCGGCTTCGACGGATAAAAGGCCTTCATGGCGATATGCAGCATCGCCGCCGAATCCTTGCCGATCGAATAGAGCATCACCGGCCGTTCGCATTCGGCGACGGTCTCGCGCATGATATGGATGCTCTCGGCTTCGAGGCGATCGAGATAGCCGAGCGGGCGCACAGCGAGCGCGGTCATTGGTTTGCCTCTTGCGGCGCGCCGCGACGCAACACGCCATCTTCGCCGATATGAAGGCCGCACTCCTTTTTGCCGTCATCTTCCCACCACCAGCGGCCGGCGCGCTCGCTCTCGCCCGGCAGCACGGCGCGCGTGCATGGCGCGCAGCCGATCGACAAAAAGCCCTTGGCGTGGAGATCGTTGATCGGCACGGAAAACTCCTCGACCGCCGCGGCGACGGCCTCTCGCGTATAGTCCGCGAGCGGATTGAGCTTGAGCAGCCGGTGCGTCTCATCAAAGGCGATGATGGGCGCGTCGGCGCGCGCCTCGGACTGATCCGCCCGAAGCCCCGTCACCCAGGCAGAAACGCCGGCAAGCAGCCGCGACAGCGGCTCCACCTTGCGCACGTGACAGCAGGCCTTGCGCGCCTCGACCGAGTTATAGAATCCGTTGATCCCCTGCTCTTCGATCAGCGCCTCGAGCGGCGCCGCCTGCGGATAGGCGGCGCGAATGCGCCGCGCATAGCGCGCTTCGGTGCGCTCCCAGAGCTCATAGGTTTCGGGAAACAGCCGGCCCGTATCGATCGTCGCGACGTCGATATCGAGTCCCTGGGTGAAGATCGAATGCGTGATGAGCTGATCCTCAATGCCGAAACTCGTGGTGAACACGATCCGGCCGGGAATAAATTCGCGCAGCAGCAGCAGACGATGATCGAGATCGAGCGGCTCCAATCGCAGCGCCAGCGTTTCAGCGATTGAAGCCTTCATGGCCGCGCCGCCCTCCGGCGCGCCTCGAGAATCGAGCCGCTTCCTGAATAGCCGCGCTGGTAGCTCATCGCATAGGCGTTGAGCGCGGCGCGCCACTGTTCTTCATCCTGGCGCTCGGCGAGATCGTCGGGAATTTCGATCGTATCGAAGCCGCAGCCAACCGCATGGGCGTATTGATCGGCGACGAGCCGCCCGCTGGCGCGAAGTTCGCCCTTAAATCCCGCGCGCCGCAGCAGGCGCGCCAAGGAGAAGCCGCGCCCGTCGGCGAAGGCGGGGAAAGAAATCGAGACGAGACCCAATCGCGGCAACGCCTCGATGAGCGCCGACGGTTCGGTCGTGTTCGGAACGATCACGCCAAGCGCCGACTCCGGGCCAAGGACGTCGATGGCGTGTTGAAGCCGGGCCAGCGACACGATGACCTTTCCCGCTTTCGGCAGCGCTTCTTCTTCAGCAAGGCGCCGCCAGCCGTCCTCGATAAAGCGGCCGTCAGATATCAGCGCCATCTTCGCCCTCCCGACGCAGAACGTCTTTGAAGCGCGCATGACCGATGCGCCGCCAGGTGTCGATGAAGGCTTCGCCTTCCTCGCGCTCGGCGAGATAGAAATCGACGAGATGCTCGATCACGTCCGGCGTCTGCTCCGCGGTCACGCCGGGTCCGAGAATTTCGCCGATCGACGCGGAAAAAGTCGGATCGCCGCCGAGCGTGATCTGGTAGGATTCCTGGCCCTTTTTTTCGAGACCAAGAATGCCGATCGCGCCGACATGGTGATGGCCACAGGCGTTGATGCAGCCGGAGATCTTGATGCCGAGCTTGCCGATGCGCCGCTGCCGCGACATGTCCGAAAAGCGTTTCGAAATCGCCTGCGCGATCGGGATCGAGCGCGCGGTCGCGAGCGAGCAGTAATCCAGACCCGGGCAGGAGATAATGTCGGAGACGAGGCCGGCGTTCGCCGTCGCCAATCCGGCGGCGTCGAGCATCCGCCACAGCGCGAAGAGATCGTCCTCCTTCACATGCGGCAGTATGATGTTCTGCTCATGGCTGACGCGCAATTCGCCGAAGCCGAAGCGTTCGCTGGCGTCGGCCAGCACGCGCATCTGATCGGACGTGGCGTCGCCGGGAACGCCGCCGATCGGCTTCAATGAAACCGTGACGATGGCGTAGCCGGGGATTTTATGCGCGGTGACATTAACGTCGACGAAATTGCCGAAAGCCGGCGTTTCCAATTTCGCGGCGCGCAGCATTTGCGAGTCGCGCGGCAACGATTCGTAAGGCGGCGGCGCGAAGAAGCCGGCGACGCGCTCGAACTCAGCCGGATCGTGGAAAAATACCGAGCGGTCCATCGCGGCGAATTCTTCTTCGACCGCCGCGCGGATGTCGTCGATGCCCTTCTCGTGGACGAGAATTTTGATTCGCGCCTTATATTTGTTGTCGCGCCGGCCAAAGCGATTGTAGACGCGCATGATCGCTTCGACAAAGGCGAGCAAATCTTCACGCGGCACGAAGTCGCTGACGATTTTACCGACAAAGGGAGAACGGCCGAGACCGCCGCCGACGACGACCTGATAGCCGATCTCGCCCTCATCGTTCCTGACGATCCGCAGACCGATATCGTGCACCATGATCGCGGCGCGGTCATGCTCGGCGCCAGTCACCGCGATCTTGAATTTGCGCGGCAGAAACGAAAACTCAGGATGCAGGCTCGACCATTGGCGAAGAAACTCCGCGGTCGGACGCGGATCTTCGATTTCGTCCGGCGCGACGCCGGCGAAATGATCCGCCGTCACATTGCGGATGCAGTTGCCGGAAGTCTGAATGGCGTGCATGTCGACGTCGGCGAGCGCTTCGAGAATGTCCGGCGTATCGACGAGCTTCGGCCAATTGTACTGAAGATTCTGGCGCGTGGTGAAATGGCCGTAGCCCTTGTCCCATTTGTCGGCGATCTCGGCGAGCCGGCGCATCTGGCGCGCGGTCAGCGTCCCATAGGGAATGGCGACGCGCAGCATATAGGCGTGAAGCTGGAGATAGAGTCCGTTCATCAGCCGGAACGGACGGAACTCCTCTTCGGTCAGCGCGCCGGAAAGCCTGCGGCGCACCTGTTCGCGAAACTCGGCCACGCGTTCGCGCACGAAGGCGGCGTCATATTCATCGTAGCGATAGGTCGTCGTCGGCGCATTGGCCCGACGCATCGCTTCGGGATCGTGAGCGGTCACGGCGCGCCTCCCGCCGCCTGCTTGCCGAGATCGAGGCGAACACTCGGCCCCTTCAAGCGCATTTTCTCGCGATAATGCATGGGCGTGGGCGCGCCGTCGCCGCCGATCTCGACGTCGGCGAGATAGACGTCAACCACGCGATTGGCCGAAATGTCGCGCTTGCCAGAGGCTTCGAGCGCCGCCGCCTCTTCGGCGCTCCGTGCGACGCGGGCGCGGCGATGGTCGCGCTCCCAGCCCGATGCGCCGAGAAACACCACTTCGCCATCGGTCAGATTCGAGGCGATCAGAATCTGCGGATGTTTGAACTGGGCCATCACGTTTCCTGCGCCAGCTTTAGTCGAAGCCCGCTCATGTCATCCGACCAGATAATCTGGCAGGACAGCCGCGAATGTTCATAAAGCATCGGCAATTCATCGAGCTTTTCGATTTCCTCGTCGCTCGGCGGCGGCACCCGCCGCGCCGACTCCGCGTCGAGGACGACATGGCATTCCGCACATGCAAGAGCGCCGCCGCAGGTGTTGTCCATGCCGACGCCATGGTCGCGCAAAATCTCCATCAGCCGCCAACCCTCGACCGCCTCCAGCTCATGGACCGCGCCGTGACGGTCCTCCACATGAAGGGTCGGAAGAGTTTGCTGGGGCAAGTGCGCGGGCCGATGCGCTGCCATGTTCTCGATGTTGCTCATGTTTTTGACGCGCCGACTGGTCCGCTCCGGCGCGCCGGAGCGGACGTTCTGTATTTCGAACGCATAAACCTCCAAACCGCGCGAATGTCAATTCACGATCTAATCATGGAACTTTGAACATAATAACAAATTTTATTTGTTGTTATGTTCTGTCACATTTGCAGCGCCATCCGCGGTTAGCTCAATCGGGGCTGACAAGCGCCCAAAAACCATGTTTGGTGCGCTCTTGTCCCCCATGAACAGCGGCGCCAGCGCGAGACCCGAGAGGAGCACTCATGGCTAAGAAGCCGGTCAAAACCACCAGGGCGGCGCCAGCCAAACGGATGCCTGAAAGCCGGGCTCGAACGGCTGAGGCCAAGGTTTCCGCCTCAAGCGCCGCCGTTCGTCCGGCGGTCATTGTCGTCGGCGCGGACAAGGGCGGCGTCGGCAAGACGACGATCGCAAGAGCGATCCTCGATTTTCTATCGCTCAATAATATCCATGCGCGCGCCTTCGATACCGAGACGCCGCGCGGGACGCTTCATCGCTTCCACCCCGAGGAGACGATGATCGTCGATCTGACCGAGCCTGCCGATCAGATGAAAATCATCGACACGCTGAATACCTCGCAAGCCAAGATCAGCGTCATCGACGTGCGCGCCGGCGGCCTCAGTCCCGCGCTCCGAGCGCTCGACGAGATCGGCTTCTTCGATGCGGTGAAGGGCGGCGAATTCCGGTTCGTCTTGCTGCATGTGATCGGCCCCTCCATCTCGTCGCTGGAGGAGATCGCCGAGATCGCGCCCTATGTCGCGGGCGCCAATTATTTCATGGTGAAGAACCACGTCAACGACACGACCTTCTTCGAGTGGGATCCGCAAACCCACGCGAAATATTTTGAAGATGTCGTCACTTCGGGCGAGATCACGATCCCCAAACTCAGCGAACTCGCCTATGAGCAGGTCGAACTTTCCGGCGCGCCCTTCTCAACATTCATCGCCAATCTGGACGCACAGGGCCAGCCGGCCGAACATTCCTTTGTACTGCGCGGCTATGTGCGGACCTGGCTGGCGCGCGTCGCCGATGAATTTGAAAGAGTTGGCCTTCTCGAACTTGTCAACGAAAAGAGACAATAGGCGTCGCGGGCGCGTCATTCTGCGCGACTGGCCAAAATCGTCGACGTTTGGCGTCGCTTCGACGAGCGCCCGTTCGCGGCCTCGCTAGGGATCGCATCGTGGAATATCGCAAACTCGGAAACACCGACTTTTCGGTCTCCGCAATCTGTCTCGGCTCGATGATGTGGGGAGAGCAGAACAGCGAGGCGGAAGGCCATGCGCAATTGGACTATGCGTTCGATCGCGGCGTCAATTTCATCGATACGGCGGAAATCTATTCCATTCCGCCGCGGCCAGAGACTCAAGGGTCGACCGAGCGCATCATCGGAAGCTGGCTTGCCGCGCGCAAGAACCGCGACAAGGTCGTCATCGCCACCAAGGTCGCCGGGCGCGGCGACGCCAATTGGCTGCGTCCCGGAGGCGCCGGAACCGTTCTCGACGCCAAGAACATCGACCATGCGATCGAGGGCTCGCTCAAACGGCTGCAAACCGACTATGTCGATCTTTACCAATTGCATTGGCCGGATCGCTCATTGCCGCTTTGGGGCGCTGGCGGAACGACCTACCGACGGCCGACAAAGCGAGAAGAAATTCCGATCGAAGAAACGCTCGAAGCGCTGACGCGGCTCGTCAGCGCCGGCAAGGTTCGCCATATCGGCCTGTCCAATGAAACCCCGTGGGGCGTCGCGCGTTTCCTGCGCGCCGCCGAACTCGGACATGGCCCGCGCGTCGTTTCGATTCAAAACGCCTACAATCTTGTTAATCGCACCTTCGAAATGGGCCTTGCCGAATTCGCCGAGCGCGATCGCGTCGGATTGCTCGCCTATTCGCCGCTCGCGCAAGGCTATCTCACCGGCAAATATCAAGGCGGGGCGCGGCCGCCCGGCGCGCGCACCACGCTCTTCGAGCGCGCGCAACGCTATGAGAAGCCGGAAGTCGAACAGGCGATCGACGCCTATCTGGCGCTGGCGCGTGACATCGGCGCCGATCCGGCGCAGCTCGCCATCGCCTTCGTCACGTCGCGGCCCTTCGTCACCTCAAATATCATTGGCGCAACGACGATGGCGCAGCTCGAAACCGACCTCGCCTCGATCGAGTTCACAAACACGCGGGAAATCGAGCGGCGCATCGACGCCATCCATCATTTGCACAGCAACCCGGCGCCATGACCGGAAGCGCAATTCTTCGCGAAGAAACCGCCGAAGATTATCCGGCCATAGGCGAGCTGCTCACTGCGGCCTTCCAACGATCGGGTGAGGCCAAACTCGTCGAGGCGCTGCGCAAGGAAGGCGATTTGGTCCTCGGTTGCGTCGCCGCCATCGACGGGCTCATCGTCGGATATGCCGCTTTGTCGAGCATGAAAGCTCCCTTCCCGGCGCTTGGGCTCGGTCCAGTCGCCGTCGCTGCAGCCTATCGCAGAAGAGGCGTCGCCAGCGCTCTCCTGCGCTGGACCATGGCGCGTGCGCAGAACGACAAGTGGGGCGCGATTTTTGTATTAGGCGACGGCGCCTTTTATGGCCGTTTCGGGTTTCGGCCTGAGCTTGCGGCAGGCTTCGGCTCGCCCTATTCGGGGCCGCATTTCATGGCGCTGGCGCTCAACGACTCGCTTCCAGCAAGGGAAGGATCGGTAGACTATGCGCCGGCCTTCAGTCGGCTCACGAGCGAAACGCCTTCCGTAAATCGACCATGCGCACAAACATCGCGCGGCGGGGATCGAACGGCAAATCCTGAAAGCCCCGTCGCGCATAGAAGCTGCGCACCTCCTCATCGAGGGGATGGGTAACAACGCCAACGCTGCCAACAGCATCGGCGGCGTGAATGGCTGTCTTAAGGGCAAACTGAAGCAAGGAAACGGCGTGGCCTTGCTTTTGAAAGACCTTATCCACCGCAAGCTGACCGAGCAGCGTCGCCGGCAAAGGATCCGGCTGGTTGCGCTGTTGCGGTTTGGGAAGGAAGCCGCGTTCGATCTGCGCGGCGCTGAGCGTGACATAGCCGACGATACGGCCTGAGGCCGAGTCGATCATGACATTGACGCGGGAAGCGCCGCTCAGATGATTGAGCCAGGCATGGCGCCGGAACCAGCCGTTGAGCGACTCCCGCCCGCAGTCAAATAATTCGCGATGATCGCACTCAAGGAGCGGGCGCGGCGGACGAACCGCCACCTATTGCTCCCAGGACGGCCGACGTTTGGCGAGTTCCGCAAGCGCAGGAATCGCTTTGGCGGGCTTGTGCAGCCATGCCTCGAACGCCGCCCAATTTTCCGCTGGAATAGTGACGACGCTGCGGTTGAGCACTTCGGCTTCGGCGGACTCTACCGCCTTGCGGCGCACGAAATCGCTCAACGTCGTGTGTGCTTGAGCCGCCGCCGCTTCGAGGATGGCGCGTTCATCGGAATTGACCCGAACGCTCAAAACCGTTGTCTGGGACGCGCTGCTCATGCGTATGACAATGACATACAGGAGGGCTTTGTTCAATCCTCGAGGCGGCTGTCGATCGCCTGAAACTCAGGCGTGTCCGGCGTTTGAAGACAGCCGTTCGGGATCGACGCCGATCGAACGCAAAGCGCGCGCATATTTCGTATCGAGGTCGCGATCGAACAGCAAAGCAGGATCGGAGGGACAATTCAGCCAGCCGTTGCGCTGAATCTCTTCTTCAAGCTGGCCCGCGTCCCAGCCCGCATAGCCGAGCGCAAGCAGCGCCCGGTCGGGGCCCTCTCCCGCCGCGATGGCGCGCAGAATGTCGATGGTCGCGGTGAGCGACACGCCGTCGTCGATCGGCAGCGTCGAATTATCGAGGAAGAAATCCGGCGAATGCAGCACGAAGCCGCGGTCGGTCTGCACCGGCCCGCCGGAGAGCACCTGGATGTCTTCGGCGCGGCTTGGCAGGCTGATGCGCTCTTGAGGCGCGATCACCTGAAGCTGCACCAGGAGATCGGGGAAATTGCGCACGCGTGCCGGCTGGTTGACCACGATGCCCATCGCGCCGTCCTCGGAATGGGCGCAGAGATAAATCACCGACCGCGCGAAGCGCTGATCCAGCATGCTCGGCATTGCGATCAGCAGTTGGCCGTCAAGGAAGCGATGCTCAGCGGCATGTCCGCTGCGGCGTTCGCTCACCCTGGCCGCGAAATCTTGCTTCTTGCCAGCTGGCCTCATAGGGTCATGCTACGCTCGCCGCGCTTCAAGAACAAGCGGCGCAAGTGACGTACAAGCGACGTAACTGACTGCCTTGACTGAAAGACGGGCCGCCGCAGACCTATGACGCGTTACAATTTCCTGATACTCGCGCAACTCGCCGCAACGCTCGCGCAGGGCGTGTTGAATGGGACGCTCGCCAAGAACGCGAATTTCGCTTCCGCGGCCGTCAAAAGCGCGGCGTCCAGCGCTCGGCTTCTGTCGGCCGGACCTCCGCAGAGCGGCGCTTACCGCGCCGCCGTCGAGATCGCGCTCGATCCGGAGACGATCACCTACTGGCGTCAGCCCGGCGAAGCCGGCTCCGCGCCCGCGTTCGACTTTTCGAAATCCGTCAATGTCGCCAAGGTCGAACCGTCATATCCGGTTCCCAAACATATCGACGAGGCGGGAACCGTCGTCGCCGGCTATGAGTCCCGCGTCCTTCTCCCCCTGAAAGTGACGCCGCGCGATCCCAACGCGCCGGTGACGCTAAATCTCGTGCTGGATTACGTGTCATGCGGCAAAATCTGCCTGCCCGCGCGCGCCGATCTGTCGCTGGAGCTGCCCCGCGAGGGCGCCTCGCCGCATGCGGCGGCGATCGCTGAAAGCGAACGGCTTGTGCCGAAAAAACTCACCGCGGAGGAAGCGAAAAAACGCTTTGCGCTGTCGCGCGGCGGCGCGGATGGGTCTTGGCGGCTTCGCTACCTCGGACCCGGCAAGGCGAAGGACCTCTTCGCGGAAGCCAAAGAGCCATTCTTCATCGAGAGCGCGCGCGCAGGAGATGACTTTGAGCTTAAGCTTTTTTCCGGCGACGCTCCCGCCAAAGCCGCCGACGCCACGCTGACGATTGTCACCGACGGCGGCGCTTTCGAGGCGCCGGCGCGGCTCGAGTGAACGCGCGCTTCGCGTCTCTCGCCCTACTCCGCTTTGGCGTCGATCGGCGCCGCTGGCTCATGATCGAGCTTCGGCGTGCGCTTGAACGTCGATTTGCGTCCACGCAGAGTCTGCAGGATTTTCGCGCCATTGGCGAAGGCGAGATAGATCATCAGCGGCGGAATTGACGCGACCGTCTTCAGATAATCGACAATGGTCCCGCGCTTGAGCGCGAGATAGGGCGGCAGCGTGATGCCAAGCGCCACCAGCGCCGTCATGATCCCGATGATTTCCAACACATCCGCATAGGGCGCGAGCGATCCGTGCAAGAGCCCGCCAAGAACAAAGGCGATGAATCCGATGGCGGCGGTGGGGAAGAAAATCTGATGGGCGATAAGGGAGATCGCCATCACGCGGCGCGTCAGGCTCCAAGGCGAGCGCCAGATCGGCAGAATGGTCTTCTGCGCCACCTGCACGAAGCCGTTGGACCAACGCCTTTGCTGACGGCGGAAGTCGCGGATTCCCTCCGGCACCTGGCCGGGAATCGGCGGTTCGGAAACGAACAAACCATGCCAGCCATTGAGCGCCGCGCGCACGGTGAGATCGAGGTCCTCGCACAGCGAATAGTCCGACCAGCCGCCGGTGTCGTCGATCGTCGCGCGCCGCCAGATGCCGCCCGTGCCGTTGAACTGGAAGAGCCAGCCCGCATGCGCGCGCGAGCGCTGCTCGACGAGATAATGCCCGTCCTGCACGAGTCCCTGCGCGCGCGTCAGCCAGTTCTTTTCGAAATTCTGGAATTCGCAGCGCGACTGCACGAAGCCGACGCGATCGTCGATCAGAAACAGCGGCACCGTTCGCCTGAGCCAATTGGCCGGCGGGCGGAAGTCGGCGTCGAGCATCGCCACGAAAGGTTCATCGGTAATCGTGAGGCCGTGCGCGCAGGCGCCCGCCTTAAATCCCGAGCGGTCGGCTCGGCGCACATGGTCGATCACCGCGCCGCCGGCGCGAAGCTCCGCCGCCACCGCATCGGCGCGCGCGCTCGTCTCGTCGGTTGAATCATCGAGAAGCTGAATGCGCAGCTTTTCCTTGGGCCAGTCCAGAAGCGCGACGCAGCGCAAGGATTGCTCAGTGACGAGCGGCTCGTTAAACACCGGGATTTGCAGCAGCACTCGCGGCAAATCGCTGTCGGGCGTCGCGGGCGCTTCCGAATCGCGCACGCGCCGCAGCTGGTCATAGAAGAAGCGGCCGATGACGACGAGATAGCCGATCCCGATCGCCGCCAGTATCGAAGCGCAGACAATCACGACTGCGTCGACAAGGAATTGAAAAAGCCCCAGCACCAAACGGCCTATCCTTCTTCGTGCGGAACCGGCGCAGGCCTCGCGCCCGCCCGGGTGTCCACGCTGCTCTTCGCCCAGACCACGCGATCAGTGACCCAGGCGTTCAACCAGACCGCCAGCATGGCCGCCTCGCGAACCACAAACACCGCCGGCGCGACCCAGGATAATTGCCATCCTTTGGCCATATAAAGCAATATCTCCACCGCAAACCACAGGAAAAGCGTTGCGGCCGCCGCCAGGGCGGGGTGGAGGCCGATCAGCGGCGCCGCCAGCGCCGAGGCCATAACTGCCGGAAGCGCTTGACATATTGGCTCGGCGAGGAAGGAGACGAGTTCGTCATTGCGGCGAATGACGCTCCAGCGCAACTGCCTTTGATAGACGTCCGCGAAATCGCGCGCGCCGAGTTCCTGCCGCACCGGCAGGTGCGAAAAAACCGGTCGTTTGCCGATGCGTCGCATCGCCTTGGCCAGGGCGTTGTCTTCGCCGACCGTATGAGAAATGGCGTTAAAGCCGCCGGCGCGCAGGAAGTCGGCGCGACGAAACAGCATGATCTTGCCGACTCCATGTCCCTGCCCCAACGCCGACGCCAGAAACAGCATGCGGGCATGCGGTCCGTTGATGATCGCGGCTTCGACATGGGCGGCGAAATTTTCGAGCCGCGCGCAATAGGGAATGGCGCAGACCAGCCCGACGTCGTCCGTCAGGTTCCGCATATGCTGCGCCAGCGCATCAGGCTCGAGCAGCACATTGGCGTCCTTCATCAAGATGACGTCATGGGTCGCCTCCATAAAGGGCGCGTAAAGATTGTCGACCTTCGGGCTTACCGCGAATTTCGCCGTGGAAAGAAGAACGCGCGACGGGATGGTCGGATGACGCGCGAAAATGGCGCGCATGCGTTGAACGGCAAGCGAGTCGAGGTCGGTTGCGGAGACCGTCACATCGAAGTCGCGATAATGCTGCGTCAGCGCGGACTCTTGCGTGCGATCAAATTGATCGTCGACCAGCTTGACCGGCAGAACCACGGAGACCGCCGGCTGATCTCGTCGCGTGGCGCGTCGGGCGGCGATCCTAGGTTGCACGATGGTCGCCGCCACTGAGACGAAGAGCAAAGCAGTGGCGATGAGCCAGTAGATCGCCGCCGCCCATGTGATGATTTCGAAAATCACCTTTCCCCGCGCTCCGACGTTTCCGGCACCTCGGCGGGAAACTGGCGCATGACGCCGTCGACGAGCGCCGCCGGAAAGAAGGAGAACAGGCGCATCGCCCAATACATATACCGAGGAAAGGCGATGACGTTGCGGCGGCGTTCAAGCCCTTTCTTGATGATGCGCGCGGCGTCTTCATCGGACAGAGCGCCGGGTTGCCATGATTCGACGCTCGCCGACGCCGATGGCTTTGCGACAGTGCGCGCCGAGAAGGGCGTCTTCACAATGGTGCGCGCCGACATCGGCGTCTTCACATAACCCGGCACGATCAGCGCGACATGCACGCCGTGCGACGCGAGCTGGGCGCGCAGGCAGTCCGCCCACATGTGAACGCATGCCTTCGCCGCGCAATAGGCTGGCGAATGGGGCAGCGCCCGCACGCCGGCCATCGAGCCCACGATGGCGATCCTGCCGCTTTTGCGCGCGCACATCGGCAATATGACGGGTTCGACCGTGTTGAATATCCCGGCGACGTTGATCGCGAGCATGGCGCGCACCGCATCAGGCGTTTCAACAATCTGGCCGGGCGACAGCCCTGTTGAGACGCCGGCGTTGGCGACGAGAATGTCGATCGGGCGCTTGTCGTGCGCGGACTGAACGATCCGCGCCATGACTTCGCGATCGCGCACGTCGGCGATGTGAGTCTCGGCCCCTTCAGCGCCGGCGTCGAGACAGGCGCGCGCGGTCGCCTCGAGCCGTTCGGCGTCGCGCCCAAGCAACACAAGGCTTGCGCCGTCGCGCGCATAGGCGAGCGCCAGGGCGCGCCCGATGCCGCTCGACGCCCCGGTGATAAGGACATGCGCCTTGCCGCCCTCTTGAGGGGAGCGGACGTTCACCGAAGGCGGCCGTGTGGGGGTGTCTTCCTGGACGCCCATCCCCTACCCCGCCCCGAAAGGCTTCGCCGTCCGACCCTCCCCCTCGAGGGGAGGATGAAAACGCAGAGTCGCCTCGCCGATGATGCCGGGCGCCCGCGCGGCGCCATAGGCCGTCAGACGGACGAAAATCTCATTTTCGGTCGCGCGCAGCACGCGACCTGACAGTCTGACGGTGTCGCCGCGCAGGATCGGCTGCACGAATTTTCCGGCAAGCGAAGAGATGACGAGGTCGCCGCGCCAAGCCCTCAGCATCGGCTCAAAAAAAGCGAGGAGCTTCATGCCATGCACCGGCGGCGCCGAGAGGCCGATCGCCGCCGCCACCGCATCGTCGAGATGCAAGGGATTGGCGTCGCCCGAAACCTCAGCATAGCGCGCCAGCGAAGGCGCGTCGAAGGGGCCGATGATCGTTTCGGGCAGCGTATCGCCGACTTTGATGTCGCCGCTCATGACGCGCTCCCAAATCCGGCGCGCGGCACCAGCCGCAGCAATGTTTCGATTCGCGCGCAGCTTTCGCCGCCGGGCGTCGCGACAGTCGCCGCCATGATCAGCCGCGGCGGGGTTTCCTCGCGGCTCATAGTGACGCGCAAATCATAGCTCTCGCCGGCGACGAGAGGCATGTCGTAGGCGAAGCTCTGCGACTCATGCACGGGCACGACGTCGAGTTCGACGCAGAGGTCGCTCACCACCGAAAAAAGCGAGGGCTCGGCGAGCCAGACCGCAGGATAGGCGAGCGGGACGCTGGCGCCGTCGCCGCCGGTTTCCCGCGCATAAGCCGCGGCGCGCGCAGGATCGACGCGCAGGCGGAAAGGCCCGAGAGCGAGCGGCGGCTCAAGCGGCATGACGCACGATCAGCACGGCGTTGATCCCTCCGAAAGCGAAAGAGTTCGACATTGCCGCATCGATCTTATGCTTGCGCGCGGCGTTGGGGACAACGTCGAGCGGACATTTCGGGTCTCGTTCCAGGAAATTGATGGTCGGCGGCGCGATCTGTTCACGCAGCGCCTTGATGGTGATGACGAGTTCCAGGCCGCCGCTCGCGCCGAGCGCATGTCCATGAATGGGTTTCGTCGACGACACCGGCACCACGCGCCCATAGTCGCCAAATACGCGCAAAATCGCTTCGGCTTCGGTGATGTCATTGGCGTGAGTCGCGGTGCCGTGGGCGTTCACATAGTGAATGTCCTGCGGCGTCATTTCCGCGTCTTCCAAAGCCAGAGAGATCGAACTCGACGCGCCTTCGAGGTCGGGGCGCACCGGGTCCTTGGCGTCGCTCGTCGTGCCATAGCCCGCGAGTTCGCATAAGGGTTCGTGGCCCCGCGCCCGCGCCGACTCCTCGGTTTCAAGAATAAAGACCGCCGCGCCTTCGCCAAGCGACATGCCGTTGCGGCCCTTTGAAAAGGGACGACACAGACTCGGGCTCAGGACGCGAAGCCCCTCCCAGGCGCGGATCGTCGCATTGATCACGCAGGCTTCGGCGCCGCCGACGATCGCTTTGTCGACCAGACCCAGTCTGATCATCTGCATGCCGAGTCCGATCGACTGCGTCGCCGAAGAGCAGGCGCTGCCGATCGCGAAGGTCGGACCGAGACAGGAATAGCGCATCCCGATCGTCGCTGGCGCCGCGCTCGGAATGAGCTTCGGGACGCTCAGCATCTCGGGCCTGGTCCCCTCGACGTAATAGCGATAGATGCCGTCCTCGATCGTCGTCATCCCGCCGATGCCCGACCCGATGATGACGGCGGTTCCGGGCCCGGCGATGTCTTTACGCTTAAACCCCGCCTGCGCCATCGCTTCGTCGGCGGCGACGATGCAGAACTGGGTAAAGGGATCGCAGAACGGAAGGATATTGGCTTCGATATGTTCGGCAGGATCGAAGCCGGGCACCTGCGCCGCGATCTTGATGCGGCCGTCGTAGGGGCGTTCGGTCTTGAGCGGACGAATCTGGCCGACGCCGTCGCGCGCTGCTTCCCAGAGTTTTTGAGCGCCGACGCCCGAGGCGCAGACTGCGCCCATGCCGGAAATAACGACGCGGCGCCCCTGGGGGCGCGCTCGCGAGAACGCCATTTACTGCTTCTCGCGCTCTTTCTGAATATGGTCCGCGATCGCCTCGATCAGACTTTTCACGTCCTTGGCTTCCTGCAGCGACCCATCCATCGGGATATAGACGTTGAACTTCTCTTCGAGCGCCGTGAGAATCATGACGATGTCCACGGATTTGAGATCGAGACTCTCGATCGACGCGTCGGGCGTGATCTTGCTTTTGTCGACCATGCCTTCAGACGCGATCACCTCTACGATCTCGTCGATGAGCTGGCTCCTATCCTGCACATTGTCCGTCACGGGTCCCTCCGTTTCAGGCTTCTTCGCCGCTTCGGCGACAACTGACGCGCACGCGGCGCTTTGACGCGGCGCGTCGATCCGACGCCTCTTAATCGGGTCGCGCGGTCGGACCGCCCGCCCTTATCTCGGCTGTTCCGCCCTCGCGCGCTACCCGCCCGCCCGAAGCGCGATCGGGACTGGTTAAGGCGTTTGGCCCCGAAAATAAAGCCCGTCCCGCCATTCGCGGATTAGCGGTGGCCCGCCGCACAGGTTCATGCGAAAAGGCCGCCCGAAACAACGGAGGGCGACGGGGCAAATGACGGGACAGGAGACGGCGCTGGCGGGTGTTTTTCCACAGGCCACGGAAGCCCAATGGCGCGCCCTGGTCAAGCGCGCGCTCAAAGGCGCGTCTTTCGAAGCGCTGGTCTCCATGACCTACGACGGACTTTCCGTCGAACCGCTCTACGGCCACGCCGCAGATTCGCCCGTTCGGGCGCTGCGCAAGAACCCGGGCCGCTGGGCCATACTCGCGCGCGTCGACCTCGCCGACGCCGACGCCGCCAACCGCCTGGCGCTGCAGGACCTTGATGGCGGCGCGGATGGGCTGAATCTCGTCTTCGCCGGTTCGATCGGCGCTTATGGCGGCGGTCTCGCCGGCGACGACGATGATTCGATCGCCCATCTGCTCGCCAGTGTTCGCCTCGACTACGGCATTCCGGTCACGCTCGACTATTCGCCGCGCGCGCCGGGCGCCGCCGAGGCGATCAGGCGATTCATCGACCGCCAACATATCGAGCCCTCGCTCACCCGAGTGTCGATGGGCTTCGATCCGCTCGGCGCGCAGGCGCGGCACGGCTTCGCCGCCGAGCCTTGGCCGCAGGCTGCCAAAAGCTTCGCGCGCGACGTAAAAACCGCCGCCGACGCTGGCTTCGTTTACGCGACCGCGGTCGCGGACGCCCGCGTCGTGCATTCGGCTGGCGGAACCGAATCGCAGGAGCTCGCCTTCGCGCTGTCCTCGGCGCTCGCCTATCTGCGGGCGCTGGCGGAGGCTGGAGTCGACCTCGACGCCGCGCGCGGCCTGATCGCCTTCCGTTTCAGCGCCGACGCCGACGAATTGCTGGGCGTCGCCAAATTTCGGGCGGCGCGGCGCCTTTGGGCGCGGGTCGAAGAGGCATGCGGCCTCTCTCCGAAACCGGCGCTGGTCTTCGCCGAGACCGCCTGGCGGATGATGTCGCGGCGCGACCCGTGGAACAATATTCTGCGTGGCACGCTCGCCGCCTTCTCAGCGGCGGTCGGCGGCGCCGACGCCGTCTCGGTTCTGCCCTTCACGCAGGCTTTGGGCGCTCCCGACGAATTCGCGCGACGCCTCGCCCGAGACACCCAGCTCGTTTTGCAGGACGAATCCCATATCGACGCCGTCGACGATCCGACGAATGGCGCCGGCGGCTTCGAGACGCTGACCGACGCGCTGTGCCGGGAGGCGTGGACTCTGTTTCAGCAGATCGAGGTAGAGGGCGGGCTCCCAAAGGCGCTGGAGACGGGAGCCTTCCGGGCGCGCGTCGCGGAGGCCGCCGTATTGCGGACGAAGAACATGGCTCGCGCCAAGGACAAGCTGATCGGCGCGAACCAGTTTCCCGACATTCACGAGGGCGCGCTCGACGTTCTCGCGCCCTATGACGCCCGAGCGGAAAGCGTCGAGCCGCCGGCCGGCGCGCTAACGAACGCCGCGCTCGCGCCGCATCGTCTCGCCGAGCCCTTCGAGCGGCTACGCGAAGAAGCGGACGCCTACTTGGCCCAAACTGGCGATCGACCCAAGATTTTCCTGGCGAATCTCGGCTCGGTCGCCGCCTTCACGGCGCGGGCGAATTTCGCCAAGAACTTTTTCGAGGCCGGCGGCGTCGAGGCCGTTTTTGGCCCCGAAACCGAATCAACCATCGAGATCGTCAACGCCTACCGGGAATCCGGCGCCAAACTCGCTTGCATCTGTTCATCCGACAGGGTCTATGGAGACGCGGCGGAAACGGCCGCGCTCGCGCTCAAGGGCGCAGGCGCGCAGCTCTATCTCGCCGGCCGGCCGGGGGAACTGGAGGAGCGTCTGCGCCATGCGGGCGTGACGACGTTCATCTACGCAGGCTGCGACATGCATGGCGCGCTGCGACGCGCGCTTTCGGAGGCCAAATGAGGATTCTAGCGTTGGCGCTTGCGGCCTGCGTGGCGGCTGGGGGAGCGTACGCCAAACAGCCGCGCGCTCAAAAAGCCAAGCCGGAAAACGAGCAGACGCTGTCAGGGCCGGTCGGCGATACGAACGGCACATGGAGCATCGAAGCCGCGACGACGGTCGGCGAATGCCAGCTCTTGATCCCGCCGTCTTTCGATGTCGTCGACGGCAAGATCGCCGCCGCTTCCGGCCCCGCCGGCTCCACCTGGGGCTATGTCGACGAAGGAGGAACGATCGTCGCGCGGTTCACCGGCCAAGGCGAACGCGTCGTACGCTTCCATGGAACGCTGCGCAACGGCAAGGGCGCCGGCGCGTGGTCGTCGTCGACCGACCTTTGCGGCGGCACCTGGCGCGCGACGCGCGGCGAAGCTGCGGCGCAATAAGGCAGGCCGCCGCTAAATGCCATTCATGAATCATCGATTCAAGATTGCGATCGACTTTCTTGAATTGACGCATTTTCTATGCAGATTCGGCATCCGCGTCGGCGGAAAATGCTCTACCGCCTCGGACGCTCCTCGAAATAGCTGTCGTCGTCGCCCTGGATCAAACCATCGGCGGGCATCGGACGCGCGGCCTGGACGACCGTCGGCGCGGCCGAATTGGCGCCGGCCGAGCGCATCCCGAGTCCGTCGCGCTGATAGATGTCGTCACGGAATTGGGTGATTCCGTCCGGCGTCGCCCAAGCCGTGACATAGACCCAGTAAACCGGCACGGCCGGCCAGATTTTGACGTCGACACGCTCGCCGGAAGCGATGACCTGATCGATATGGTCGCGGTCCCAGCCTGGCGTCTCCTTTAAGAGCCAGGCGACATAGTCGCGCACGTTCTGAAGCCGGATGCAACCGGAGGAGACGAAGCGGAAATCGTCGCCGAAAACGCCTTTCGCGGGCGTGTCATGCATATAGACCCCGTAGGGGTTGGCGATGTCGATGCGGACCACGCCGAGCGAGTTGAAGTCGCCGCCGATGTCCTGGCGGAACCGGAAATTGAGCGCGTCGAGCGAGCGCCAGTTGATCTGCTCGGGCTGAAGCTCCTGATTATCCTTGTTATAGACGCGGATGTGATTGGCGTTGAGGTAGTTCGGATCGGCCTGCATCTTCGGAATCAGGTCCTTGCGGATCACCGAGGCCGGCACTGTCCAGAACGGATTGAAATTGACCTGAATGGCCTTGGTCTGCATCACCGGCGACTGGCGGTCGATCTTGCCGACGCCCGCCATGTGATGGGTCATGACCTCGCCATTCTCCACGGTCTCCACCGTCGCGGCGGGAATATTGGCGGTGACGTAGCGGTTGCCGAGGTCGCGGGAGAAACTGCGCAACCGCACAAGATTGGTCTCGAGCTGCTGCAGCCGGGTCTCGGCCGGAACATTCAGCGCCTGGATCGTCTGTTGATTGACAACTCCTGTCGCGATAATGCCGTGACGCGCCTGGAAGCGGCGCACCGCCGCCTCGACATATGAGTCGAAGATCGGGCTTGAGCCGGTTTCGGGCCCGACGTCGCCGGAGGCGATCAGCCGACGACGGAGAGCCGTGACCGCCGGGCCGTTCGAGCCGAGCCGCAATTGCTGTCCGGCGACCGAGGGCCAGCCGCCATTGGCGACGATTTCGCGAAAGCGTTCGATCGCAGCCTCGGTCGCGGCCACCGTCTGAGTCGACAGTATCGGGGTCGTCGAACGGGAAACGGTCAGGCGGGCGTCGGCGTCATAGCGCTGCGCCCATTCGGCCTGCCCGTACTGATCGTAAGCGGTGCCGGCCGGCGCGAGAGCGACTGCGCCGACAACAAGCGCAGCGCCGCGGACAAAATGCAGAATTGCGGATTCTCGCACAGATCGCTCCAATCGCATGGCCGGGAGGCGTCCCGGCAGTCAAGCCGAAAGACGGCGCGTCTAGAGGACCACGCCGACCGTTTCGATCGAGTTGTGCATCTTCGATCTTAACAAGGACCGAATAGTCCGGCGATTTTGTGACCTGCGCAGCTTCGGGAGGGGCGCCGCGCTCAGCCCACCCGGACCCAGCCGCTCATGCCCAGACGCTCCTGGGGCAGGAAGCGGGATTTATATTCCATCTTGCGCGAACCTTCGACCCAATAGCCGAGATAGACATGCGGCAGGCCGAAGCTACGGCCACGCTCGGCATGATCGAGAATCATGAACGCCCCGAGCGAGCGATGCTCCAGTTCAGGCTCGTAAAAGGAATAGACCATAGAAAGCCCGTCCGAGAGGCGGTCGGTCAGGCAGCAGGCGACGAGTGGGCCGATCTCGCCATTCGCGCGCGCCAGGCGATATTCGATGAGCCTGGTGTCGACATGGCTGTCTTCGATCATCATCTGATAATCAACCATGCTCATATCGGCCATGCCGCCGTCCGAATGGCGCGCGCCGACATAGCGGCGAAACAGCGCGTATTGCTCATGCGTGGCGCGCGCCGGCCGGGTTTCGGCGATAAGATCGACGTTGCGCCTGCGGATTCTCCGCATGCCGCGCGATGGCGCAAACTCGTCGAGCTTCACCCGCACGGAAACGCAGGCGCGGCACTGCTCGCAGGCCGGGCGATAGGCGATGGTCTGGGAGCGGCGAAATCCCGATTGCGTCAGCGTGTCGTTGAGCGCCGGCGCCCGAAGGCCGATCAGATGGGTGAATACCTTCCGCTCCTCGCGGCCCGGCAAATAGGGGCACGGCGCGGGAGAGGTCAGGTAGAATTGCGGCGCGTCGCGCGGCTCTTTCGTCACGCTCTCTTGTTCCCGGATTTGAAAGTTAATCTAGAGCGCCCGAGCGGCGCGCGCCAAGGTCAGATTTAAGGCCCGATTTGTGGCTTCGAAATTGCAGATTTTAAGACGAGCGCCGCAAAATGATCACATCCGCGAGCATGTCGTGCAGGCAGCGCTTGTCGCTCGTAAACAGCGATACGAGCAGCAACGGCGGGAAAAGCCAGGTGACATAGAACAACACCGCATGGACCGCCGCCTGCAAAAACGGCACTGAATCTCCCTCCATGGTCCGCATCTCCAAATCCATGAACGCCATGCCGGGCGTCGCCATTCTCGGCCCCGAGACGGTCAGGCCATTATAAAAAAAGGCGACGATCGGAAACAGCGGCGGCAGGATGAAGGCCGACAGTCCGGCGCTCAAAATGAAGAGCGCGACGAACAGCGCCGCCGACATGCCGGAGACGAGGATCAAGTCCAGCATGACGGCCATGATTCGGCGGCTGCGCACGCCTTCGAGCGCCTGCGGCGGAATGTAAGGCGCCGCGCGCGCGCCGGCCCGGCTCATCGGCGGCTCACGGCTTGAAAAGGGATCGCGCTCGGTCATCGACTTGCCGCCTTTCAACTGGCCCGCCAAAGATTGGCGAACCGGACGGCGGATTCAAGTGCGCCGCTGGTGGTGGATTTCGCGCGAAACACGCAAAAGGCGCTTGCCTCTCTTCTCTCCGAGGGCGTACCTTGCTGGTTTAATATCGCAAATATTTGGAGTGGAACATGTTTAAGACTATCGTCCTTTTTTCGGACGGGACGGGCAATAGTTCGGCCTCGACTTTCAAGACCAACGTCTTTCGTCTCTATGCCGCGCTCGACCTGACGCCGGACCAAGGCCAGATCGCCTATTACGACGATGGCGTCGGCTCCTCGCAGCATCGCTGGCTGGCCGCCATCACGGGAGCCTTCGGCTTTGGCCTGAAACGCAATGTGCTGGACCTTTATAAGTTTCTCACCCGCCACTACCGCGACGCTTTGGCGACGCAGCATCTCGCACCCAGCGAAACGACCGACGGGAAGATTTATCCTCCGAAGATCGCATGTTTTGGCTTCAGCCGGGGCGCCTTCACCATCCGCGTTCTTATCGGCCTCGTGGCCTCGGAAGGCCTGCCGCTCGGCGCCGATTCGGAAGAAGAGCTCAACAGGCTGGCTGAGCGCGCCTATCAGAAGTTCCGAGCGGATCATTTTCATACTCTCCTCAGACTCGAGAATATCTGGCGATGGCTGCGCGACGAGGTCGTAATCCGTTGGCTCGATCGCAATTCAACGCCTTACGACCGCGATAAGAACATCCATGTCGACGCGATCGACTTCCTGGGCTTGTGGGACACTGTGGGCGCCTATGGCATGCCCGTCGAGGAACTAAGAGTCTTTATCGACAAATTCATCTTTCCACTGACGTTCAGCAGCTATGATTTACTGCCTGTCGTCCGCGTCACACGTCATGCCCTGTCGATCGACGACGAACGCGACGCTTTCACGCCGATTCCTTTCGACGATGCGGAGACGCGCTATGAAGCGTCGTGCAAGCGCGATGCGATCATCGCGACTCTCGTCGCCGAAGGGATGAGTCGCGAGAAGGCGGAAGACAGGGCGCATCAAGAAGTCTGCGAGCGTAGCCAGCAAATCTGGTTCGCCGGCGTGCACGCGAATGTCGGCGGCGGCTATCCCGACGACAGCGAAGCGATCCTGCCGATGCGCTGGATCATGCAGGAGGCGGAAAAACACGGCGTCGTCTTTATCGATTCGATCAAGAAAGACATCGAGGCGAAAGCGACCGCCTTCGGACAGATCTATGATTCCCGCAGCGGATTGAGCGCGCTTTATCGATACAAGCCGCGCGATATCGCTGGAATTCTAAATAACGCGCGCCAGCTCACTTTGGAACAGGGCAAAATGAGCCCGACGGCAAGCGCTGCGCCGCCGCCGACGCCGCTGATCCACGAAAGCGTCATCTATCGAATGGCGCTGCGTTTCCAGGGTTATGCGCCGATCGCCTTGCCTCGACAGTTCCAGGTCGTGGACAATACCGGCCGGTCGAAGGTCTTCTTCGATTTCGCCTCCGATGCGCGGAAGCGTGAAGGCAGATTTGCCGACGGCGTTGGCGCTTCGCAAAGCAAGATATCGAGCTTGGCGCAATTGGTCGCCAAACTCCAGGCGCCAAGTGAGAGAAATCTCGATCTCGTCGACGCCGCCGTCTTTTGGCGGCGCGTCTCCTACCAGCTCACGCTCTGGTCGCTCATCATACTCTTGTTGATGCCCTTGCTGGAGCGCCAGGACGGCGACTCGAATTGGGCCGCGGCGAAGCTATTCAATTCGATCATCGGTTTCGTGGCCGGCTACCTTCCCGGCTTTCTATCGCCCTGGCTCAGCACTTTTCAACAATATCCGATCTGCGCGGGCGTGTTGCTGCTGATTTTCGGGATCACCTTCTGGTGGGGCGGGCATTTGAGGCGCGTCATCGCCGACCGCTCGCGCTTCGCATGGGGGATGACCGAGCGACCATCGCAGAGCGTGCTGGGTCGTCTGTTTTGGGACCCGATCGCCATATTCCTGTTAGATTGCAAACTTGCCAATCGGATCGGGGGTTTCGTCGCCAATTGGGCGATGCCAAGCTTCCTGTTTGTCATCGCCGTTTTCGCGGTCTTCTTCTTTTTCGATCGGCTCTATTTTCACTACCGCGCCTATCAAGGCGAAATATGTAAAAGCACGCTCATGGCCAAAAGCCTATCGAGTGAAGCAAGCATAGAATTTTCTACCGCGAACCCCTGCAAGGCGACCGGCTACACATTGGAAAAGGGCCGCTTCTACGCCGTGACATTCAAAATCGATAAGGAATGGACGGACGGCGGGCTCGCCGCCAATCTCGGCGGCCTGAAGCGCAACGAACTTTCGCTCGGCCAAAAAGTCGGGTTTTTCCTTGCGGGGCTCACCATCAAACGGGTGCTCGGCGAACCCTGGGTGGAGCCAATCCTGCAAATTGGCGCAGAGGGCTTCGACATCATCCCGGGACAACCTTTCGTCCCATTCCCGAACGGATCGCTCAAGGACGAAATGACGGTGCGGTTCAAAGCGCCCGCCGCCGGAGAACTGTTCCTTTACGTCAACGACGCCTATTCCGGCTTCGTTCCGCTCGCGACGCTCTTTGGGCAGAAGCCAAATTCCGACGGCGACCAGCGCCATACGTACGGCAATAATGAAGGGACGGCGAAGATTACAGTCGAACCCCTGTCTGCGGAATACGGGGATTAGTCCTCGGTCCGCCTTGACGGGGCCGGTTCCTTTGTCGCAAGGCTCCGGCCTGCCGGCGCGCATCCTCGCCCGCCCGGAGCAGCCTCGGGAAATACATATGGCCAGCAATGCCGTCGACGGCGGACATTTGCGCGCCTTCATCGAGCGGATCGAAAAGCTCGAGGAGGAAAAACGCGCGATCGGCGACGACATCAAGGATGTCTACGCGGAAGCGAAGGGAACGGGCTTCGATCCCAAGGTGATGCGCAAGATCGTGTCGCTGCGCCGGCAGGATAAGCACAAGCGCCAGGAGGAGGAGGAAATCCTCGACCTCTATCTCTCCGCTCTCGGCATGGAATAAGCCTGATCCCACGCCGGAGAGGCGGCCCTTGGGCGGCAGGGCTTTGGCGGACGACATCGGGGCGCAAAATGGATTTTGGCGCGCAGGAAGAGGTCGTGCGCTTTCTCGCTTCGCTCGACGGCGGCGCGGCGCGGATCGTCACGACCCACATCTCCGTCGTCGCGCTGTGCCGGACCCGCGCCTACAAGCTGAAAAAGGCAGTGCGCTTCTCCTATCTCGATTTCTCGACGCCGAGCCGCCGATTGGAAATGTGCGAACGCGAGGCGGCGCTCAACTTGCGCTTCGCGCCCGAACTTTATCTTGGCGCCCATCGCGTGACCCGCGAGGCGGACGGTTCGCTGGCGCTCGATGGCGCAGGAGAGATGATCGACGCGGTTGTCGTCATGCGCCGCTTCGCCGACGACGACCTCTTCGAGCAGATCGCGAAAGATGGCCGCCTGACGCGCGACATGGTGGAGTCGCTCGCGCGTCGAATCGCCAGGACTCACGACGAAGCAGTGCCGGATTATGAGAGGGGCGGCGGGGCGGCGATGCGCCGAATTCTGGACGATGCGTCCTTGAGCCTGCGCCATGCGGCGACCGCAAGCGCGGAAGGAATCGACGCGCTCGTCGCGCGGCTGAGCAAAGCCCTCGAAGCGCAAAGCGCGCTTCTCGACAGGCGAAAGGCGCAGGGCAAGGTGCGCCGCTGCCACGGCGATCTGACGCTGCGCAACATCTGTCTCTTCGAAGGTGCGCCGACGCTCTTCGACTGTCTCGAATTCGACGATGAGATGGCGACGATCGACGTGCTCTATGACGTCGGTTTCCTGCTGATGGATTTCTGGCGGGCGGGCGCGCGCGCCTTCGCAAATCTCGCCCTCAACCGCTACCTCGACGCGCGCGACGAGACCGACGGCCTGCCGCTCCTCCCCTTGTTCATGTCGCTGCGCGCCGCGATCCGCGCCCATGTCGAAGCCTCGCAAGGAAACGGCGAACGCGCGCGCCTTTATTTCGATCTCGCGGACGCCCTGCTCGCGCCGGCCAAAGGCGCTGTCGTCGCGATTGGCGGCCTCAGCGGGTCAGGCAAATCGAGCGTCGCGGCGGCTCTCGCGCCATTGGTCGGATGTCCGCCCGGCGCGCGAATCATCAACAGCGACCGCATTCGCAAGCGGCTCTATGGCGCCCCGCCGACCGCGCGTCTTCCGCAGGAGGCCTATGCGAGCGCCGTCTCGGAAAAAGTCTATGGCGAAATGTTCGAGGAAGCGGCGCGAATAGCCGCGCTCGGCTGGCCGGTCATCGTCGACGCGGTCTTCGATCGTCCTGAAGATCGCGACGCGATCGCAGCCGCAGCCGGGCGTGCGCGCGCGCCCTTCTGCGGCGTCTGGCTCGATCTCGATCTCGCGCGGCGCGCGGCGCGCGTCGACGCGCGCGTCAATGACGTGTCCGACGCGACGCGCGAGGTTCTCAAGGCGCAGATGGAAAAGGCGACCGGCGCGATCGAATGGTTCAAGATCGATGCCTCGAAAGATACGGCGACCGTCGCCGCAGAGATCAAAAGGCCTGTTGATTTGGCGTTGCCTGCTCCAACTCCTCCTGTCTTTCCCGACGCGCGCTAAGCGGCGATCGGGAAACCAGCGCAAAACCAGCACTCTTGGCTCGACTCTGGATTCCCGATCAGGCCTTCGGCCTATCGGGAATGACACGCGCCGTCATTGCGAGCGGAAGGCGAAGCAATCCGGTATCGCGCAGCGGAATGGATTACTTCGTCGCTTCGCTCGCAATGACGGCCGCCCCTCGAGCTAAGGAATAAGCACCGCTGCGCCTTGCAGCCGGCCCTCGCGCAGATCGGAGAGCGCCTCGTTCGCCTTCGCCAGCGGATAGCGCGTCACATGCATCTTCAGCGGCAGCGTCGGCGCCAGCGCGAGGAATTCGCGCGCGTCTTCGCGCGTGAGATTGGCGACCGAAAGAAGCCGCCGTTCCTCCCAGAGCAGCGCGTAGGGAAAGCTCGGAATGTCGCTCATGTGAATGCCGCCGCAGACGACGGCGCCGCCCTTCTTCGTCGCGGCGAGCGCGCGCGGGATCAGCGCGCCGACCGGCGCGAAAATCAGCGCGGCGTCGAGCGGCTCCGGCGAGGGCGCGTCGGAATCCTGCGCCGACGCTGCGCCGAGCGACAGCGCAAAATCAGCCGCCGCCCGATCGCCCGGCCGCACGAAGGCGTGAACGCGCCTGCCCTGCGCGATCGCCACCTGAGCGATGATATGCGCCGCGGCGCCGAAGCCGTAAATGCCGATCACGTCCGCCGGACCCGCCAGCTTCAGCGTCCGCCAGCCGATGAGGCCGGCGCAAAGCAGCGGCGCGAGCGTCGCCGGATCGCCGTCTTCCGGCAGCGGGAAGCAGTAAGAGGCGTCGGCGACGGCATGAGTGGCGTAGCCGCCGTCTCGCGTATAGCCGGTAAAGAGCGGATCGTCGCAAAGGTTTTCGCGCGCGCTCAGGCAATAGGGGCAATGCCCGCAGGTGTGGCCGAGCCAGGGGACGCCGACCCGCTGTCCAAGCCGGACGCCGGTCACGCCGGCGCCGATCGCCTCGACGCGGCCGACGATTTCATGGCCCGGAACGATCGGAAGCTTGGGTCGCGTGAGTTCGCCGTCGACGACATGGAGATCAGTGCGGCAAACGCCGCAAGCCTCGACCTTGAGCCGCAATTCGCCAGCGCCCGGCGAAGGCGCGGGCCGCTCCTCCATGACCAGCGGCGCATGGGGCGCCGGCAAAACCATCGCTAACATCGCTTGCGTCATGTTCCCCCTGCTCCCCCTCCCCGGCTCTCCCCCGCGACTTCCCCCTTCGGGCCTTTGTTGCAATTTGCGCGAAAGCTGCTCGTTAGCGTCCCCTCTCCCGCGAAGCGGGGGAGGGACAGGGAGGGGGCGCATCGGCCAACTGCTTGCTCAAGATGTATCGCTCGTGTCCAGGGGGAAACCCGACGATCTCGCCGGCGCGTTCAAATCCGAGGGCTTCATAGAAAGCGGCCGCTCGCAGATCGAATGTATCGACATAGACCCCGACGCAGCCGCGCTCCCTGGCGATCCGCTCGGCATCCGCGATCAGCCGGCGTCCCCAGCCGCGGCCGCGCTGAGATTGCTCGACCCAGAGATGACGCACATAAAGCCAGCGCCAGTGCGAGACCCCATTGAGGCCGGCGACGAGAGTCCCCTCGGGATCACGCGCGACGACGCAGACGGGCCGTTCCTCGCGCGGTCCGAAATGAGCCGCGATCTCTTCGCCCAGTCTTGCCGCAAGCTCGGCCGACTCACTCGGTTCGAACGAAAGAATGATCTTCTCAATTTCTTCGTTTTTGATCATGATCGCGTCGTGAGACGAGTCCTCGTCCTGCTAGTGTGGGCGTATGTCGCCTGCGCCGCAACGGCGCGCGGCGAAGAGGATAGTTGCGGCCCCGTCAATATCGCGCCGGGACCGGCGCCGAATGGCGCGCGGGTGCGCGACTATGCGCCGATTTTCGAAGCCTGCGTCAATGGCGAAGGCGAATCGCGGCTCGCCATCCGACGGATGAGCGTCGACGGGAACCCGCTGATCCTGACCGTCGATCCGCAATCGCTGCATACCTCGCTGGAGCGCGCGTCATGCTGGCGCTGCGAAGCGACCAGCGACGGCGAACAGGCCGAGACGCGCTACATTAAGGCGCTGCATCCGCCGCAGGACCCCACGCGTCCGCCGGCGCTCGTCAACGCCGGGCTCATTCACGGCGTCGGCGTCGGCGCCTTCGTCACCGGCGACCTTTGCCCAAGCCGCAAACGGCTCGACCGCGCCTTCTTCGAAAAGCTCGCCGCGCAAGGTCGAGGCGCGCCAGTGACGCTCGCCGTCTCCGGCGGCTGGATCGCCCGCCACGGCGCCGATTTCGCCTGGCTGCGCGAGAAGGAGCGGATCGGCGCGCTGGCCATCACATGGGCCAATCATTCCTACAGCCATCCCTATATTCGCCGCCTTGCGGACAGCCGGAACTATTTCCTGCGGCCGGGCGTCGACGTCGATCGCGAAATTTTCGAGACGGAAAAGCTCATCATCGCCGAAGGGGAAACGCCGTCGGTGTTTTTTCGCTTTCCGGGACTCGTCGCCGACACGGCGCTGCTCGAGCGCATACGCGACCGCCATCTGGCGCCGCTCGGCGCCGACAGCTGGCTGGCGCTGGGGTTGCGGCCCCGCCCCGGCTCGATTGTGCTCGTTCATCCCAACGGCAATGAGCCGGTGGGGCTGAAGCTCTTCTCGCGGCTCATCGACGCCGGCGCGATGCCTCTGCCGCTGCGGCCGATCAATGAGGCGCCGTAGACTCTTTATTTGACGAGATCGATTGTGTAACTGATGTAGCTGCCGAAATATCTCTGACGACGGCTAACTGCCGGGCGCATAAAGCGAATTTGTCAATCGACGCTGCATTTGGACGGAATCATCCAAATCCAGACAAGGTGATCGATTCCAAAAGCTTAGAACGCGCTTTGCGCGAAAAACTTGATTCCGCATTTTTCGCAAACCCCGCCCCAGACAGCGCGTCGGCCGCCGTCAACGCCCTTCATCCCGCCCTTCGGGGCCGTCAGCCGCATGGCGTCGTGCGCAATTCCCTTACGTTGACAAGGTTTCCGGCGGCTCTTATCTCTCCCGCGGAAACGCCGCGTCGGTCTCGGCGCCCCCGCCATTGGGGCGATGTCGCAGGCGGATGTTATTCATGCATTCAGCGACGCTCCGCCGGCCGCCGTTAACCGGCGCGCCGACAAGGCGGCAGACGCTGCGCGGGGAGAAAGGTTCGCAAGGATGATCGGCGCACTCGCCAAGAAGATTTTCGGCACGGCCAATGATCGCCGTCTCAAGACCTATGCGCCGAAAGTCAAGGCGATCAATGCGCTGGAGCCGCAGGTCGAGGCGCTCTCCGACGACGAGCTGAAGGACCGCACCCGCCAGTTCCGCGAGGAGCTTGCCGCCGGCAAGACCCTCGACGATCTGCTCGTCCCCGCCTTCGCCACGGTGCGCGAGGCGGCCAAGCGGACGCTGGGCCAGCGCCATTTCGACGTCCAGCTCATCGGCGGCATGGTGCTGCATGGAGGCGCGATCTCGGAAATGCGCACCGGCGAAGGCAAGACGCTCGTCGCCACGCTCGCCGTCTATCTCAACGCGCTCGCCGGCAAGGGCGTCCATGTCGTCACGGTGAACGACTATCTGGCCAAGCGCGACGCAGAATGGATGGGCCAGATCTACAAATTCCTCGGCATGACCGTCGGGGTCGTGGTGCATGATCTGATGGACGAGGATCGCGCGGCCGCCTATGCCTGCGACATCACCTATGGCACCAACAATGAATACGGCTTCGACTATCTGCGCGACAATATGAAATATGAGTTCGCGCAGATGGTGCAGCGCGGACATAATTTCGCGATCGTCGACGAAGTCGACTCGATCCTGATCGACGAGGCGCGCACGCCGCTGATCATTTCGGGCGCGATTGACGACAAATCCGATCTCTACAATACGATCGACAAACTGGTCCCCAGGCTCAACGCCGACGACTTCGAGCTCGACGAGAAGCAGCGCACGGTTCATCTCACCGACGCCGGCAATGAGCATATGGAGGAACTGCTGATCGAAGCCGGCGCGCTGACCGACGGCGCGCTTTACGAGGCGCACAACGTCACGCTCGTGCATCACGTCAATCAGGCGCTGCGCGCGCATAAGCTCTTTCAGAAGGACAAGGATTACATCGTCCGCAAGGGCGAGGTGGTCATTATCGACGAATTCACCGGCCGCATGATGCCGGGCCGTCGCTATTCGGAAGGCCTGCATCAGGCGCTGGAAGCCAAGGAGCGCGTTCAGGTTCAGCCGGAGAACGTCACCCTCGCCTCGATCACCTTCCAGAATTATTTCCGCCTCTACGACAAGCTCGCCGGCATGACCGGTACGGCGGCGACGGAGGCGAATGAATTCGCCGAAATCTACAAGCTCGACGTCGTCGAAATTCCAACCAACCGTGATGTCTGCCGCCTCGACCAGGACGACGAAGTCTATCGCACGGCGAAGGAGAAGCTTTCCTCCATCGCCGAGGAGATCAAGGACGCGAACGGGCGGATGCAGCCGCTGCTGGTCGGCACTACGTCGATCGAGAAGTCGGAGCAATTGGCCGAATTCTTGCTGTCGCAGGGCTACAAGATGATCGACTTCGCCGATCCGAAGGGCCTCTCCAAACTCTATGAGGCGGCGCGCTCGGGCAAGCCCTCGAAACTCTTCGCCGTGCTCAACGCCCGCTTCCACGAACAGGAGGCCTATATCGTCGCGGAAGCCGGCGTGCCCGGCGCGATCACCATCGCCACCAATATGGCCGGCCGCGGCACCGACATTCAGCTCGGCGGCAATGTCGAGATGCGCGTCGCGCAGGAATGCGCCGGCCTCGAAGGCGACGCCCGCGCCAAAAAGGAAGCGGAAATTCGCGAAGAAGTCGCCGACTTGAAGGAGAGGGCAATCGCCGCCGGCGGCCTCTATATTATCGGCACCGAGCGTCACGAGAGCCGGCGCATTGACAATCAGCTGCGCGGCCGCTCGGGACGCCAGGGCGACCCCGGCCGCTCAAAATTCTTCCTGTCGCTGCAGGACGACCTCATGCGCATCTTCGGCTCGGAGCGCATGGATTCGATGCTGGTGAAGCTCGGCCTGCAGGAAGGCGAAGCCATCGTCCATCCATGGATCAACAAGGCGATCGAGAAGGCGCAGCACAAGGTCGAGGCGCGCAACTTCGACATCCGCAAGAATATCCTCAAATTCGACAACGTCATGAACGACCAGCGCAAGGTGATGTTCGAGCGCCGGCGCGAAATCATGAATGAGGAAAGCGTCGAGGATCAGGTCGCCGATATGCGCGAGGACGTCGTCGACGCGATGGTGTCGCAGCACATCCCGCATGACGCCTACGCCGAAGCCTGGGACGTCAAGGGTCTCGCAGAAGACGTGCGGACGAAGCTCAATCTCGACTTGCCGGTCGAAGACTGGGCCAGGGAAGAAGGCATCGCCGACGAGGAAATCAAGGAGCGCCTGATGGAGGCGGCCGACGCCGCCTATGGCGAGCGCGTCGAGAAAAACACCGAGCCGCTGATGCGGATGATCGAGAAGCAGGTCGTTCTGCAGTCACTCGATACGTTGTGGCGCGAGCATCTCGTCGCGCTCGATCATCTTCGGCAGGTGATCGGCTGGCGCGGCATGGCGCAGCGCGATCCGCTCAACGAATACAAGTCCGAGGCGCTCGAACTGTTCAAGAGCCTGATGACGCGCTGGGACGAAACGGTGACCACGCAGTTGATGCGCGTCGAAGTGTCGTTCGAGGCGCCGCCTTCAGCGCCGCCGGAATTGCCGCCGATGGAAATGTCGCATCCCAATCCCGAGGCGCTGATCGGCGGTGGCGTGCAAGGCGCGCTCGACGAACTCAACACGCGCCTCGCGACGGCCGATTTCTCGGCGCGCGGGCTTGCGGTCAGCGACGCGCCGGCGGCGGCGCGCGACCCCGGCAATCCGGCGACATGGGGCAAAGTCGGCCGCAACGAGCCCTGCCCCTGCGGCTCCGGCAAGAAATACAAGCATTGCCACGGCGCGCTGGTCTAAGCCGAAGATGAGGGCGGCGATGTGGAGGATCGGCGTCGCGGCGCTCACGTCGGCGCTCGCGTCTTCCGCATTGGCCCGGGACAATTGGGCTCAGGTCTCCAAGGACGATTTTTCCACCATATACACGGACGTCGCCTCCCGCCGAACGTCCGCCGATGGAATCGTCACGATCGACGCGCTCACCGATTACAACGCGGCCTCGCCCAAAGCCGCCGCCTTTGGACTTGCCGAAAAGGGTCTGTCCGAAATCGAGAAAGCGTCGTTCGATTGCGTCAATCGGAAATACCGGTCAGAGGGCGGCGCCTGGTATGCAGGCCAGATGGGCGAAGGAAAGATCACCAAGACCTATCCGCCGAGAGACCACTGGTCGCCGGCGCCTGACTATTACGACGGACTCTTCGCCAAGGTCTGCGCGGCCCGAACTCCAGAATAGCTGTCACGTCGAATTGAACCGCCTCGCAGGTCAGAATATAAGCGCGGCGCGTTTGAAGCGCCGCCGTCCCGCGATCGTGGGAAAGCGCCGCAGGTTCTCAGGAGCTTGTCGTGACCGCTATCGATTTTTCCAAAGTGCTCGTCGCCCAGGGCGGCGGCCCCACCGCCGTCATCAACCAGTCGCTGGTCGGCGCCGTGCTGGAGTCGCGCAAATTTCGCGAGGTCGAGCGGGTTTATGGCGCCTTCCACGGGGTGCGCGGGATCGTCAATGAGGATTTCGTCGACCTCACCCAGGAGACGACCCATAATCTCGAACTCGTCGCCAACACCCCTTCTTCGGCGCTCGGTTCGACGCGCGACAAGCCCGACCTCAAATATTGTCAGGAAATCTTTCGCGTCCTGCGCGCGCATGGGATCGGCTGCTTTTTCTATATCGGCGGCAATGATTCATCCGACACCGTCCGAATCGTCTCGCAGGAAGCGCAAAGCGCCGGCTATCCGCTGCGGACCGTTCACATCCCCAAAACCATCGACAATGATCTGATGGTCAACGACCATACGCCGGGTTTTCCTTCGGCGGCGCGCTGGGTGGCGCAGGCCTTCGCCGGCGCCAATCTCGACAATTGGGCCCTGCCCGGCGTCTATATCGCCACCGTCATGGGTCGCCACGCCGGATTTCTGACCGCCGCCTCGGCGCTCGGCAAGAAGTTTCCCGACGACGGCCCGCACCTCATCTACATCCCCGAGCGCGCCTTCATCGTCGATAAATTCCTGGCCGACGTGAAGGCGACGATGACCAAATACGGCCGCTGCGTCATCGCGATTTCGGAAGGCGTCTGCGACGAGAACCATACGCCGATCGCCGAAAAGCTGGCCAAGTCGGTCGAGCGGGACGATCACGGCAATGTCCATCTCGGCGGCGGCGCGCTCGCCGACGAGCTCACCCGGCTGGTCAAGGACCGGCTGGGGTTCAAGCGGGTGCGCGCCGACACCTTCGGCTATGTGCAGAGGAGCTTCGTCGGCTGCGTCTCCGACGTGGACCAGCGCGAGGCCCGCGAAGTCGGCGAAAAGGCGGTGCAATACGCCATTTGGGGCGACCGCGACGGCTCGGTGACGATCCACCGGACCGGCTTTTATTCCGTCGACTATCGGTTGACGCCGCTCGAGGAGATCGCGGCGAAGACAAAAGTCATGCCGGACGAATATATTAGCCCCTGCGGCACGGACGTCACCGACGCCTTCCGGCTCTATCTTCGCCCGCTGCTCGGCAGCGGCATGCCGGACGCCTATCGGTTGCGGCTCAACCGGGTCCCCAAAATCCTCACCGCCTGAGCCGGCGGCTCGGGCGCCAATCTTGCTTTAAGGGAATTTCCGGCGCAGGTTGCAATTTGACCGTCGTCTAAAATACACTCGCCAGTCATAGTTCTCGGGCGCTCGTCGCTGACGACCGAAACGATGGATTGGGAGCCGGAACGGATGAGGAGCGGGAACGCCAACCGCTTCCACCTTTTGTTAGTTTGGCGCCGGTAACAAAAGTGTTCGGGCTGATTCGCCCGGCGCGCCGGCCCGATAGGAGAACGAGATGAGCAAGGTCGGCGGCGGCGATTCCAAAAACACGCTGTACTGTTCCTTCTGCGGCAAGAGCCAGCATGAGGTGCGTAAGCTTATCGCCGGACCGACGGTGTTCATCTGCGACGAATGCGTCGAACTCTGCATGGACATCATTCGCGAGGAGAACAAGTCCTCGCTCGTTAAGCAACGCGACGGCATTCCCACCCCACGAGAGATTTGTAAGGTTCTGGACGACTATGTCATCGGCCAGGCCCAGGCGAAGCGCGTTCTCTCTGTCGCGGTCCACAACCATTACAAGCGCCTCAACCACGCGACGAAACACGGCGACGTGGAGCTCGCGAAGTCCAATATTCTGCTGGTCGGTCCGACCGGCGTGGGCAAGACCATGCTGGCGCAGACCCTCGCCCGCATTCTCGACGTGCCCTTCACCATGGCCGACGCCACCACCCTGACCGAGGCGGGCTATGTCGGCGAGGATGTCGAAAACATCATCCTGAAGCTTTTGCAGGCGTCGGACTATAATGTCGAACGCGCCCAGCGCGGCATCGTCTATGTCGACGAAATTGATAAGATTTCCCGCAAGTCCGACAACCCCTCGATCACCCGCGACGTCTCGGGCGAAGGCGTGCAGCAGGCGCTCCTGAAAATCATGGAGGGCACCATCGCCTCCGTTCCCCCGCAGGGCGGACGCAAACATCCCCAGCAGGAGTTCCTGCAGGTCGACACGACGAACATCCTCTTCATCTGCGGCGGCGCTTTCGCCGGGCTCGAAAAGATCATTTCCGCCCGTGGCCGCAACACCTCGATCGGTTTCGCGGCGACCGTGCAGGCGCCTGACGAACGACGCACCGGCGACATTTTTAGGCAGGTGCAGCCCGAAGACCTGCTCAAATTTGGGCTCATTCCTGAATTTGTCGGCCGTCTTCCCGTCATCGCGACGCTCGAAGATCTCGACGAGGAAGCGCTCAAACGGATTCTCACCGAGCCCAAAAACGCGCTGGTCAAGCAATATCAGCGGCTCTTCGAGATGGAAAACGTCGAACTGACCTTCCAGGACGACGCGCTGTCGTCCGTCGCCCGCAAGGCGATCGAACGCCACACCGGCGCGCGCGGCCTGCGCTCGATCATGGAAGGAATCTTGCTAGACACAATGTTCGATCTGCCAGGGTTGGAGGGCGTTGAACAGGTTGTGATCGGTCCGGAAGTCGTCGAGGGTAAAGCCCGGCCCCTCTATATTTACGCCGAGCGCAGCGAAAAAAGCGGCGCGAGCGCCTGACGCGCTGCAGTAAAGGGAGCCATGCTCCCGGCAATGAGCTTCCGCGCCGCAGCGACTTGAATCAATTGTTTGCGTATACCATTTGCGTTAGCGAGGCCGTCTGGCGCGATCGCGGGCGGTCTTTTATGGCGCGACGTCGGCGGGCGACCGCATCGCGGCCTCAAACCCAAATCGCCCGCGGTCTCGCGTCGCCGCCTGAGCGGGGCGTGGTCTAGGACAGGACAAGAAAATGTCGAACGAAAAGCGAGACGCCGTCACGCCCGGAGCCATCGAAAGCTATCCGGTTCTGCCGCTGCGCGACATAGTCGTCTTTCCGCACATGATCGTCCCGCTTTTCGTCGCGCGAGAGAAGTCCATCCGCGCGCTCGAAGAGGTGACGAAATCCGACAGGCTTATTCTTCTGGCGACCCAGAAGAACGCGGGCGACGACGACCCCTCGACGGACGCCATCTATTCGATCGGGACGCTCGCCTCGGTATTGCAGCTTCTGAAGCTGCCCGACGGCACGGTGAAGGTGCTGGTCGAGGGCGTGGCGCGGGCCAGCGTGCGCACGTATACGCGCGCGGACGATTATTATGAGGCCGACGCCGAAGTTCTCGTCGACGATCTTGGCTCTCCGGTCGAGGTCGAAGCGCTCGGCCGCTCGGTGATCGCCGAATTCGAAAGCTATGTGAAGCTCAACAAGCGGGTCTCGTCCGAGGTCGTCGGCGCGGTCACGCAGATCGACGACTATTCGAAGCTCGCCGACACGGTGGCGTCTCACCTTTCGGTCAAGATCGCCGAGAAGCAGGATGTGCTCGAGACGCTGAGCGTCGCGCGGCGTCTCGAAAAATGTCTGTCGCTGATGGAGAGCGAAATCTCGGTGCTGCAGGTTGAGAAGCGCATTCGCACGCGCGTCAAGCGCCAGATGGAGAAGACGCAGCGCGAATATTATCTCAACGAGCAGATGAAGGCGATCCAGAAGGAGCTGGGCGACGAGGAAGGCAAGGACGACCTCGCCGAACTCGAGGAGCGCATCAAGAACACCAAGCTCTCCAAGGAAGCGCGCGACAAGGCCTTCGCTGAATTCAAGAAGCTGCGGCAGATGTCGCCGATGTCGGCCGAAGCCACCGTCGTGCGCAACTATCTCGACTGGATCCTGTCAATTCCATGGGGCAAGCGCTCCAAGGTGAAAAAGGATCTCGGACAGGCGGAGGAAGTGCTCAACGCCGAGCATTTCGGCCTCGAGAAGGTCAAGGAGCGCATCCTCGAATATCTCGCCGTGCAGAGCCGCGCCAACAAGCTGACCGGCCCGATCCTCTGCCTCGTCGGCCCGCCCGGCGTCGGCAAGACCTCGCTCGGCAAGTCGATCGCCAAGGCCACGGGCCGCGAATTCGTGCGCATGTCGCTTGGCGGCGTGCGCGACGAAGCGGAAATCCGCGGACATCGGCGCACCTATATCGGCTCGATGCCCGGCAAGATCATCCAGTCGATGCGCAAGGCGAAGACATCCAATCCGCTCTTCCTTCTGGACGAGATCGACAAGATGGGCATGGACTTCCGCGGCGATCCGTCGTCGGCCTTGCTCGAAGTGCTGGACCCGGAGCAGAACGCCACGTTCAACGATCATTACCTCGAAGTCGACTACGACCTTTCGAACGTCATGTTCGTAACGACGGCGAATACGCTCAACATTCCGCCGCCGCTGATGGACCGTATGGAAATCATCCGCATCGCCGGCTACACGGAAGACGAAAAGGTCGAGATCGCGCGCCGGCACCTCATTCCCAATGCGGTGCATAAGCATGGTCTTGCGCCTGAAGAATGGATGATCGCCGACGACGGCCTGCTCACCCTCATTCGCCGCTATACGCGCGAAGCGGGCGTGCGCAATCTGGAGCGCGAAATCTCCAATCTGGCGCGCAAAGCGGTCAAGGAGATCCTCCTTAAGAAAAAGGAGAAGATCGTCGTCACGAACGAGAACCTCTCGGATTATCTCGGCGTGCCGAAATTCCGCTATGGCGAGGCCGAACTCGAGGATCAGGTCGGCGTCGTGACCGGACTTGCCTGGACCGAGGTCGGTGGCGAGCTGTTGACGATCGAAGGCGTCATGATGCCCGGCAAGGGCAAGATGACGGTCACCGGCAATCTGCGCGACGTGATGAAAGAGTCAATTTCCGCGGCCGCGTCCTATGTCCGCTCGCGCGCCGTCGACTTCGGCGTCGAACCGCCGGTCTTCGATCGCCGCGACTTCCATGTGCATGTGCCGGAAGGCGCGACGCCCAAGGATGGGCCGTCGGCGGGCGTGGCGATGGCAACCGCCATCGTCTCGATCATCACCGGCATTCCCGTCAAGCGCGACATCGCCATGACCGGCGAGATCACCCTGCGCGGCCGGGTGCTGCCGATCGGCGGCTTGAAGGAAAAGCTGCTTGCGGCCTTGCGCGGCGGCTTGAAGAAGGTGCTGATCCCCGAGGAGAACGCCAAGGATCTGGCGGAAATCCCCGACGCGGTGAAGAACGGCCTGGAGATTGTCCCGGTTGCGCGCATGGATGAAGTGCTGCGGCACGCGCTCGTCTCCCAGCCGACGCCGATCGAATGGCGGGAAGACGAAGCCGCCATCGCCAAGCACGGCGCCGCCATCGGCGACGAAGACGGGTCGGGCGTGCGCGCACACTGACCGACGGCGGTTCTGACCCGAGGCTTAAGAGCCCCGCTGAAAAGCGGGGCTCTTTTCTTTCCGGCCGTTGACGCACGCGCCGCAGCCCCCGGATTGCATGGCCATTTCGCGTCGCAGCGGCCATTTCCTCCGGAAATCCAGCGATTCTGGGCCTTTGACGGCCGGCATCCCTTGCATTTCCTGCGATTCGCGACCAACACTCGCCATCGCTGCTCAATGCCGATTCGAGGTCGCGCATTCCACGCCGGGCGGCTCGCAGCGAAACAGAAGGACAAAAGCCATGAACAAACTGGAACTCGTCGAGCACGTCGCGAACGAGACGGACAGCTCGAAAGCGGCGGCGGCCGCCGCCATCGACGCCGTCATCGACGGCATCACCAAGGCCCTCAAGAAGGGCGACGAAGTCCGCCTCGTCGGCTTCGGCACTTTCTCGGTCAAGAAGCGCGCGGCCGGCAAGGGCCGCAATCCGGCGACCGGCGAAGAGATCAAGATTCCCGCATCGAAGAGCGCCCGCTTCAAACCCGGCGCGACGCTGAAGACCGCGCTCAATAAGGCCAAGTAGCCTCCTGCGCAGGCAGGCGCTGGCGCCGCAGGCGTTTTCCAGAACTTCGCACGATGGCCGTCGGCGTTCCGGCGGCCGTCGTTTTGGTCCGGCTTGCTTCGCGCCGACCCCGCCCTTAAAACCTCGCAGGCCGCATGTCGCGTTGTTTGGGGCGGTTAGCTCAGTTGGTAGAGCATCTCGTTTACACCGAGAGGGTCGGCGGTTCGAGACCGTCACCGCCCACCAGCGCGGCACTTCGCTTTAGGCTGCTCGGACCAAAGAAGGCCGCCAGGATGAAACTGATCAAAACCGTCCTGCTCGCTCTATGCCTCGCCGCCGCCTCATCGGCGCGCGCCGAGGAAATGAGCTTTCGCGTCATCGATTTGAATTCTGGCGGCCCGCAGGTGATCGCGGCGCAAGGCGAAATCGGCGAAGCGACGCCCGACGCCTTTCTCGCCTTCGTGCGCGAAAACGCGCGCGGGGGAAATTTGCATGGAATCGTGCTGCTCGATTCGCCCGGCGGCAAGGTCGTCGCTTCGATGGAGCTCGGCCAGGCCTTCCGCAAGCTCGGCATGGCCGTCATCGTCGCCCGTCCCGCAGCCGATCGATCGCGCACCATGGCGCTTGTTTCGGGCCGTTGCTATTCGGCCTGCGTCTATGCGCTGATGGGCGGCCGGAAGCGCGTCATCCCGGCGCAAAGCAGCGTCGGCGTGCACCGCATGTTCAATTATTCGACGAATTTCGATGTCGCCGAAGGCGGCTTCGTTCGCGAGCGCAATTTGGATGATGGCGGCATGCTCAAGACGCTGTCGCGCTATGCGGCGATGATGGGCGTCAGCACCGAACTCGTGAAACTCGCCGAGCGGACCTCGCCGGACAGGCTTTACATGTTGACCAGCGCCGACATCGCGCGCTGGCGGCTTGGCTCGCGCAAGCTTTAGGCGCGCCCGACATCAGTCATCATCAGCAACAGGCCAGAACATGAAACATATTCTCGATGGGCTCGAACAGCGGCGCGCGTCCGCGCGTCTGGGCGGCGGACAAAAGCGCATCGAAGCGCAGCATGCTCGTGGCAAGCTCACCGCGCGAGAAAGAATCGAACTGTTGCTCGATCATGAATCGTTCGAAGAGTTCGACATGTTCGTCGCCCATCGCTGCACCGATTTCGGGATGGATCGGGGCGAGAAAATCTCGGGCGACGGCGTCGTCACCGGCTGGGGAACCGTCAACGGCCGCGCCGTCTTCGTCTTCGCCAAGGACTTTACCGTCTTCGGCGGCTCGCTCTCGGAGACTCACGCGCAGAAAATCACCAAGCTGCAGGACATGGCGCTCAAGAATCGCGCCCCGATCATCGGCCTCTTCGACGCCGGCGGCGCGCGCATTCAGGAAGGCGTCGCAGCGCTTGGCGGCTATGGCGAAGTGTTCCAGCGCAATGTGCTGGCCTCCGGCGTCATCCCGCAAATTTCGGTGATCATGGGCCCCTGCGCCGGCGGCGACGTCTATTCGCCGGCGATGACCGATTTCATCTTCATGGTGCGCGACACGAGCTACATGTTCGTGACCGGACCGGACGTCGTGAAGACCGTGACGAACGAGACCGTGACGGCGGAAGAACTCGGCGGCGCTTCGGTGCATACGACTAAGAGCTCGATCGCCGATCGCGCTTACGACAATGACGTCGAAGCGCTTTTGCAAATGCGGCGGCTGATCGATTTTCTCCCCTCCTCCAATCAGGAGGAGCCGCCGGAGTGGCCGGCTTTCGACGAAGTCGACCGCTTCGACGAATCGCTCGACACGATCATTCCGGATAATCCCAACAAGCCGTACGACATCAAGGAGCTCATCCATAAGATCGTCGACGAGGCCGACTTCTTCGAGATCCAGGGCGCCCATGCGCGCAACATCGTCGTCGGCTTCGGCCGCATCGAAGGACGCACCGTCGGCATCGTCGCCAACCAGCCGCTTGTGCTCGCCGGCGTGCTCGACATCGACGCCTCCAAGAAGGCGGCGCGCTTCGTGCGCTTTTGCGACTGCTTCAACATTCCGATCGTCACCTTCGTCGACGTGCCGGGATTTCTCCCCGGCACCGCGCAGGAATATGGCGGTCTCATCAAGCACGGCGCGAAGCTGCTGTTCGCCTATGCCGAAGCGACGGTGCCGAAGGTGACGCTGATCACGCGCAAGGCGTTCGGCGGCGCCTATGACGTCATGGCGTCGAAACATCTTCGCGGCGACGTCAATTACGCCTGGCCGTCGGCGCAGATCGCGGTCATGGGCGCGAAGGGCGCAGTCGAAATCATTTTCCGCTCCGACCTCGACGATCCAGAGAAAATCGCTCAGCGCACCAAGGAATATGAAGACCGATTTCTGTCCCCCTTCGTCGCCGCCGAACGCGGCTACATCGACGAAGTCATCATGCCGCGTTCGACGCGCAAACGAATCGCGCGCGCGCTTGCGTTGCTTCGTCACAAGGAACTCGAGAATCCTTGGAAGAAGCACGACAACATTCCATTGTGACGCGCCACAACAGCGGCGCGCGGACAGTCCCCGACCTCCCGCATTGCGCCAATTTGACGCGGTGCAGTCGGTCGCCTAAATCATCGGCGCCGCATCACAAAATTCGCCAAACTGCTTCATTTTTGAAGTGACAGGCCGAGTGTTTTGTCATAGTGTGCGCTCGCCAGGTTGGTTGGGTAAAAGCCTAAGCGTCGAATGCGTCGCAGGAATTAGGCCCAGCTACGGTCCAAGTCGGGGAGGACGCCGAACAGAACGCGGTTCGCCAAGGTTCGAACAAGAGCCCGCGAACAGGCTATCGGAGCGACTTAAGACTTCGGAGCTTGGCGATTCAGTTCGGTTAAGGACGGGGTGCCAAAGAGCGGGGAGCGGCGGGACGCCATCCCCGCTCTTTGTGTTTTGTCGACCTGTGATTCAGTCGTTAAGCGATTCTCTACGCCGCGCAGACTATCTACAATCGACCTGAACCGGAGCCGCGGGCCGTCGCCTTGACGGGCGATGACGCGCTTCCTACTTTTCGCGCACGCGAAACAAAGCAGTCCCGATGAAAGGCTGGCCATGACCACGCAAAAAATCACTGACGCAACTTTCGAACAGGAAGTGCTCAAATCAGCCGAGCCGGTGGTCGTCGATTTTTGGGCGGAGTGGTGCGGTCCCTGCCGTATGATCGCCCCGGCGCTCGAAGAGATCGCTGCCGAAATGAAGGGGAAAATCAAAGTCGTTAAGCTCAACATCGACGAAAATCCCGCGGTGGCGAGCAAGCTCGGCATAAGGTCGATTCCGACGCTCATTCTGTTCAAGGACGGCAAGGCCGCCGCGCAAAAGGTCGGCGCCGCCCCCAAGGGCGAATTGTCGCGGTGGATCACTGCGGCCGTGTGAGCGAATCCGCGGCAAGGCTCGACAGCCATAGCGCCGCAAGGGCGCCGACGAGCGCGAGAATCGAAGCGGCGGCGAGCCGGCGTCCCATCCCGGCGCCGCCGATCGCTGTTCCCATCACCATTTTTGATGTCGTGTTCGAGAGCAGAGCCAGCAATACAGAGCCGGCCGCCGCCCTTGCGCCGATCTCGGTTGCGCCGAGGCGGGCCATAGTGAGCGTAATCGCGTCGACGTCCACGATGCCGGAAATGAGCGCCAACGCATAAGCGCCAACGCTTCCCGCGAAATGAGTCGCGAGTCGCGACAGCACCATCACTGTCGCGAGCAGCGCGCCGAATTTCAGCACCGCGACAAGATCGAGCGGATTGGCGACGGCAAGGCTGCTCGATTCCCCGGGACGCTCGCTTGCGCTTCGTCGCAGCAGAAAGACGCCAGCGAGCGCAAAAAGAACGCCGGCCGCAATGACCGGCGGCGCCAGGCGCCAGGCGAGCGGCGGGTTGATGACGGCGACAATGGCGAGGACGCGCGGCGCCATGATCGCATTCGCGAAAATCGCGCCCGCCGCGCAAGCGCCCATTTGCGAAGGATGTTCGCGCGCCAGCCGCGACATCGCCGCCGTTGCGGCGGTGGACGACGCCAGCCCTCCCGCCATGCCGGCGACAGCGACGCCGCGTCGATAGCCGACCAGCTTCACGGCGACATAGCCTGCGAAGGAAATCACGCCGATCAGAACGGTCATCAGCCACAATTCGAACGGGTTCACCGCGTCCCAAGGATCAATGGCGCGATTGGGCAGAACCGGAAGCAGGATGAAGCTCATGACGAGCAGCGCCACGCCGGAACGCAGTTCGTCCCAAGTGATGCGCTCGACGAATCCGTGCAGGAACGGCTTGAGCGCCAAAATCGCCGTTGTCGCCACCGCCGCGGCGACGGCCGCCTGAATATCGCCGACGACCGCATAGGCCCCGAGCGAGAAGGCAAGCAAGACCGCAACAGCGGTGGTTGCGCCATAGGTCTTGTCATGCATAGTTTCGCGGAAGCGATAAGCGCCGATCAACGCGCCGACGAAAACGAAGGCGATGGCCAATGCGACGACGCCGATAGCGCCGTATGGCTGGACGATCGCGCCCCACACGCCGCCAAGCAGGCCGGCGAGCCCATGCGTGCGCAGACCGGCTGCGCGCTCGCCCTCCGCCTCGTCGCGCGACGCCCAGCCACGTTCGACGCCAATCAGCAAGCCGATCGCCAGCGCGATCGACAGTCTTTGGATGAGTTCGGCCGCGCTTAATTCGTACATTGCGTTTTCTTGCTGGTCCTTTTGTGTCTGGCGCCGCGCCAAGCGGTTTCAAGCGCGTCGCGCAGTTCGGCGATATCAACCGCTTCGAGCCGAATCGTGGTCCATCCCTGCCGTCCCCAGGCGTTGGGGACGGGCGCAAACGCCTGCGGCGCCATCATGCATTTGAACGCCTGCTCGTCAGGGGTGAATTTCAAATTCGCCGTCAGCCCATCGGCCGCAAGAGTCGCGTAGTTCCGCGCGACTTTGAATGCGGTTCTGTCGAAATGCGGCGCTTCGCCCGTTCCCTCTAGAGACAATGCGATGCGGCGAAACTCTTTGCTGGTGGCCACGAATGCTCCTTAAAACGCTAGCGCGGCGCGCCGCTCATATCATATGGCGCACGGCAGAACGTGCGCCCGAACGAAATCGGAAATAGAACAGTCGCATGAATTTGCCCTTCGTTCCTTCAAATCGCTCCCAAGTCGCGCCGTTCATGGCCATGGACGTGCTTCGCGACGCCAAGGCGTTAGAGCGCGCCGGCCGCAGCATCGTCCATTTGGAGCTGGGCGAACCCGGCGTCGCAGCCCCGCGCCGCGTCCGCGAGGCCGCCATTGAGTCACTGCGCCACGGCGCGATCGGCTATGGCGAGGCGCTCGGCGACGCGCCACTTCGCGCCCGCATCGCGCGTCACTATGGCGAGCGTTATGGCGTCGACGTCGCCCCCGACCGGGTCATCATTGCGACCGGTTCGTCCGGCGGCTTTCTCATCGCCTTTCTCGCCGCCTTCGACTCCGGCGCGCGCATCGCCGTCACCGCGCCTGGCTATCCGGCTTATGCGAATATTCTTTCAGCGCTCGGCTTGGAGCCGGTGCTGCTCGACGTCGGCGAGGAGACGCGCTTTGCGCCCACCGCCGCGATGCTCGAAGCCGCCCATCGCGAGAAAAAGCTTCACGGCGCGCTCTTCATGAGTCCGGCCAATCCGACCGGGGCGATGATTGCGCGCGACGAATTGGCGCAAATCTGCGCCTTTTGCGACGAAGCCGGAATCGTCTTCGTCTCCGACGAAATCTATCACGGGCTCGAATATGAAATGCGGGCGGAAACCGCACTGCGCTTTTCGGATCGCGCGCTCGTCATCAATTCCTTCTCGAAATATTACGCGATGACCGGCTGGCGGCTCGGCTGGCTGGTGGCGCCTCCCGAGCTGATGCGTCCGCTCGAGCGCCTGCAGCAGTCGCTCGCGATCTGCGCGCCGACCTTGTCGCAGCGGGCGGCGCTCGCCGCTTTCGAGGCAGGCGACGAATTGGAGGCCAACCGCGCCGCCTATGCGCGCAACCGCACTTTCCTGCTCGATCGGCTTCCGCAATTGGGGCTGGACAAATTCGCGCCGCCCGACGGCGCCTTTTACATCTATGCCGACGTGTCGCGATTCACCGACGACTCAATCACCTTCTCTCGGCGAATGCTGCATGAGGCCGGCGTCGCGACGACGCCCGGTCTCGATTTCGATCCGCGCCGGGGCGGGAAGACGCTGCGGATTTCCTACGCCGGACCGGAGGCCGACGTGCGCGAGGGCGTCGCCCGCCTGGAGGCGTGGCTCAAAGGTTAGCCGCCGAAAGGCGTGCGCACTCGCTGCCACCAACCGCCTTTCTTCGGACGGTTGGGGTCGGCTTGAGTAATGACGACTTCCGTCGCCTCGCGCTGCACAACCGGCTGCGGCTCTGGCTCAGGCGCCAGCGCCTCGCGCGGAACGATCTCCGTCGAAATTTCGCGCGCAGGTCCTTCTGCGAGCGGCGCGGCTTCGGTTCCGTTCGCCGAGACTGCGGGAGGAAACTCCGGTGCAGCATCTTCGCGCGAAGATATCAGCGCCTGAGCGTCTTCGCCCGTCTCGTCGAGCGGGAAGACCGCGGAAGGATCTTTGAATTCCTCCGGCAAAGGCGCCGATCGCCGCCAGCGGCCGGGACCGCGGTCCGGACCGCGGCCCGCGCCGCGTCTGCCGCCGCGACGGTCGGGCCGCTCTTCGGTCGGCGCCGGCGCACCCTCGATCGCCGCCATGAATGCGAGGCCTTCGTCGGACGGCTGCTCGATGCCGGGCGCCTGCTGCTCTCCGCCCTGCGCGCCGCCGCGACCACGGCGACGGCGCCGCCGTCGGCCACGCGACGCGGCGTCGTCTTCGGCGGCAAAGCGCGACCGGCCGCCGTTCTCCTGTCGACGCGGTTCACCGCCCGCCTCGGCGCCTTCCTCTTCGGCCTCCAAGATTTCGCCGGCGGCCGAGTCGTCGACCGCCTCTTCTTCCAATGGTTCGGCGCGGACCGAGTCGACGCGCAGCGGCGCATCGCGCTGCGACACGCGCGGTCCAGTCGCGAGTTCGCCGCGCTCGAGCGCGTGATAGGTCGCGCCGGTCAGCGTATCGTCGGCGGCGACCGTGATATGCACGCCGAAGCGGCTCTCCAGATCCTGCAGATGGGCGCGCTTTTGGTTGAGGATATAAAGCGCCACGACGGCGCGGGTGCGCAGCGTCACGTCATGCGCTGCGCTCTTGACAAGCGCCTCCTCCAGCACGCGCAGGACATGTAGCGCGATCGAAGCAGTGGACCGCACATGGCCGGCGCCGGCGCAATGCGGACAGGGCACCGTCGAGCCTTCGACGACGCCGGCGCGGATGCGCTGACGCGACATTTCGAGCAATCCGAAATGCGAAATGCGACCTACCTGAATGCGGGCGCGGTCGCTCTTTAAGGCGTCCTTGAGCCGCCGTTCCACGGCGCGATTGTTGCGGCTCTCCTCCATGTCGATGAAATCGACGACGATCAAACCGGCAAGATCGCGCAGCCGCAGCTGCCGCGCGACTTCATCGGCGGCCTCGAGATTGGTGCGAAGCGCCGTGTCCTCGATATTGTGCTCGCGCGTCGAGCGCCCCGAGTTCACGTCGATCGCGACCAGCGCCTCGGTCTGGTTGATGACCAGATAGCCGCCCGACTTCAGCGTGACATGGTTTGAGAACATCGCGTCGAGCTGGGCTTCGACGCCGCTCTCGGCGAAAATTGGAAAAGGTTCGCGATGCGGGCGCACGTTCTTGGCGTGGCTCGGCATCAGCATGCGCATGAAGTCTTTCGCCTCGCGATAGGCGTCTTCGCCGGAAACCACCACTTCCTCGACGTCGCGTCCGTAAAGATCGCGAATGGCGCGCTTGATGAGCGAGCCTTCCTCATAGACGAGCGTCGGCGCCGAGGAGCGCAGCGTCAGTTCGCGCACGCTCTCCCACAGTCGCAGCAGATATTCGAAGTCGCGCTTAACCTCCTGCTTGGTGCGGGTCGCGCCGGCGGTGCGCAGAATGACGCCCATGCCCTCCGGCACTTCGAGATCATGGACGATCTCCTTGAGACGCTTGCGGTCGGCGCCGTCAGTGATCTTGCGCGAAATGCCGCCGCCGCGCGCGGTGTTGGGCATCAGCACCGAATAGCGGCCGGCGAGCGAAAGATAGGTCGTGAGCGCGGCGCCCTTGTTGCCGCGCTCTTCCTTGACGACCTGAACAAGCAGCACCTGACGGCGCTTGATGACTTCTTGAATCTTGTACTGACGGCGCGCGCGGGGGGCGCGATAGGGCGCTTCGTCCATGGCGTCGCCGCCGATATGTTCGACCTGATCTTCCTCGTCGTCGTGCTCTTCCTCATCGTGCTCCTCGACCGGAGCTTCGACGCGGGCATGGAGGTCCGCCGTTTCGTCTTGCGATTCTTCGCGGGCGCGTTCGCGCGCCGCGTCACGCTCGTCCTGCCGGCGCGCTTTCGACTCATGGTCGGGCTCGGGGGCTTGCAGCACGAACTCCTCGGCCTCGCCGGTCTCGACCGAGCCGAAGCCGGCGGGATCGATGGAAATCTGCTCATGCTGCGCCGAGAGGACGGGCGGCTCGCCCTCCTCGCTCGGCGCAACTTGGGTCTCGCTGGCGACGCTTTCGGTCTGAGCCTCCGCCTCCTCCGCGAGAGGCTCGACAGCCGGCGCTTCCGTCTCGATCGCGGCGGGCGAAGCTGCGACAGCGGCTTCCGCTTCGGTTTCGGCGTCCGGCGCGTCGGCGAAACCCGTCTCGGCCTGGTCCTCGACGACGATCGACGTCGCGACCGAGTCGTCGACAGGCTCGCTCGTCACCGCCTCGTCGGCGTTGGCGCGCTTTTCGGCGCCTTCATACTGGCGGCGGCGCGAACGCCGTCCACGACTGTCGCGACTGTGAGGCGCGCGCTCTTCCTCGTCCGCCAGCTGGTGGGCGCGGCTCTCTTCTTCGAGCAGCGCCTGCCGGTCGGCGACCGGAATTTGATAATAATCGGGATGGATTTCGGCGAAGGCGAGAAAGCCGTGACGGTTTCCGCCATAGTCGACGAAGGCGGCCTGCAGGGACGGCTCTACGCGCGTGACTTTCGCGAGATAAATATTGCCGCGCAGCGGTTTTTTGTCGGCAGCCTCGAAATCAAATTCCTGAACGCGGTTTCCGCGTAGAACGACTACGCGGGTCTCCTCCGGGTGGGAGGCGTCGATGAGCATCTTATTAGCCATGGGGAACTCTTCTGCGGCGCCGCGCGCGATGACGCCGACGGGGCAAGCCTGAGTCCGGGTGGGGACTCGGCGACCGCTCTTTGGCGCAGCTTTAAGGCGCGAACGCTTGTTGTGAGGATAAAGGAGACAGGCCTGAAGCCTGCGATACGCTGGCCGACGCGCGCGCCGGTGGGAAGAGGAAGCGCGCTGCGCCCCGCCCCCCAGAATTGACGAACGAGCCGAGAGGCCATGCTTTTGGCGAAACCGCGCCCCACCGCGCGGATTATCCGCTCGGAGAAAAGGCCTTTACTGGCGCCTGTCACGGTTCTCGCCATCAGATCGTCAAAAAACCTTTCGCGACGCCTTAAGGCGGCGATCAAACGTCGCAGCTTGCGCTAGGCGGCGCGACGGAAAGATGTCAACTGTCCTGAAATTCCGCTGGCCCGATTTGACGGCCGCACTGCGCGGCAATTATCGCGCCACGGAACTCCCGCAGCCTTCACCCTACATATCGATCGGATTCGGTCGGCGCAAGCGCCGCCTCGGCTATTCACCAAAAAATTGGCGGAGAAAGTGTCCCAGAGTTGGCGGCTTTCAGATAGGCTAACGATGCGTTAAGGACGCTCTTTCAAATTGGAGGTCGCCGGACCAATTTAAGGACCAACGTGAGCAGGATCGCTTTGCGCGCAGGGGCCAAACGATTGTTTATTCTGGCGCTCGCGGTCGCCGGCTGGCTTGCGCAAGCCGCCGCGGCCGACGAACGCCAGAAGGAAATCTCTGCGCTCACCGCCCGGATTGAGGCGCTTCACGATCGTTCCCGCCTAGTCTTCGATCTCACGGGCCTGCCGCCGGTGACCGCCTATCCGGTGGCGAATCCGCCGCGCATTATCGTCGATTTGCCTCAGGTGCTCTTTCGCATGGAGGCGAACGCGGGCCTATCTCCAGGTGATAAGCTCATAAAATCCTACCGTTACGGGATATTCGCGCCGGGACGCTCGCGCGTCGTGATCGATCTGACGGGACCGGCCAAGATACTCAAGGCGGACAGCGAGCCGGCGGCGAGCGGACCGCGGCTCGTCGTCGAACTCGCCCCGACCAGCCCTGCCTATTTCGCCACGATTGCCGAAGAGGCCCGTCGCCAGTCTGGCGAGCCGCCAGCGCCGACCTTGACGCCACAGGCGGTCAAGCCATCCACGGATAAGCCGGTCGTCGTCATCGATCCCGGCCACGGCGGGCTCGATATGGGCGCGACCGGCAAGCACGGGGAACTCGAAAAGGACGTGGTGCTCGAATTCGCGCTGGCGCTGCGGCAGAAGATCGAGGAGGGCGGCCGAGCGCGCGTCCTGCTGACCAGGGACCACGACACGTTCCTGCCGCTCGCCGAACGCGTGCGAATCGGCCGCGAAAACAATGCGTCGCTGTTTGTTTCGGTCCACGCCGACACGCTCGCCGCCGCCCATGTCGAAGGCGCGACCGTCTACACCGCTTCGGAGCGCGCGTCGGACGCCGAAGCGGCGCGGATGGCGGAGAAGGAAAACCTCGCGGACCAGGCCGCCGGCCTCGAAAGCAAGGCGGACGCCGATGAGGTTGGAGACATATTGTTCGAACTGACGCGACGAGAGACCCGCGCCTACAGTCGCCAGTTTTCACATTCGCTGATCTCCTTTTGGAAGGAGGTCGGCGCGATTAATAAAAATCCCAATCGCTCTGCAGGCTTCGTCGTGCTCAAAGCCTTTGACGTTCCATCGGTCTTGCTCGAGCTCGGATATCTCTCGAGCGACAAGGACCTCGCCCGGCTGACCTCCCAGGAATGGCGCGAGCGCGCGGCGCAGAAAACCGCCGAAGCCGTCGACGTCTTTATCAGCAAGCGCAGCCGCGAGGCGCGGGCTCCGGCAAATGGTCCCGCCGGCGCGGCGCGCCCACAATAAAACACAAAATAGCGGCACATGGAGACCGTCGCGACGCACGACCGCCCGGGCGTCGCAGGCGCCGAACAACGCTAATGCGACGCCATATATTTGCTTTGCGGATAAATGCCGCCGGCGTCGCGGCAATTCGTGACCGTCGGCGTTCGCTTGCTCTGGGCAGGTCACCGACGCCGAAACCCGCCAAACGGCGGAATGATGCAAAGGGGCGTTGTTTGGGGCGTTGTTTAAAGAAGGCGACGCAAAACGCGCAATCGCTCACTATATCCGAGCCGGAGGAACCGGCTGTGCGCCGGCCGGGGCCCTTCCCCGACTTCGCGAAATCGAATTCAACATCGGAAACGCTAGCCGACGCCCGGCGCCGGCCGCTCTAAGGGTGATATTTCATGCGAATGCTCGCAAGGTTTTTGGGCTTCGTCTTCGCGACCGCGACGATCGTCTTCCTTATCGGGTCGTTCGCCGCCGGGGGGCTGATCTACTATTTCTCCAAGGACCTGCCCGACACTGAGCAGCTGCGCAATTACGAACCGCCGGTGACGACAAGACTCCATGCCGGCGACGGCTCGATCCTCGCAGAATATTCGCATGAGCGCCGGCTGTTCCTGCCAGGCTCCGCTATTCCGCAATTGGTGAAGCAGGCGTTCATCTCGGCCGAAGACAAGAATTTCTACAATCACATCGGCGTCGACCCTGAAGGCGTGATGCGCGCCGTGACCGTGCTCGCGCAGGGCGGCCGCCATATGCAGGGCGCGTCGACCATCACGCAGCAGGTCGCCAAGAACTTCCTTGTCGGCAACGAACGCTCGATCGAGCGCAAGGTTCGCGAGGCGCTTGTCGCCTTCCGGATCGAGGCGGCCTATCCCAAGGACAAGATTCTCGAACTTTATTTGAACGAAATCTATCTTGGGCTCGGCAACTATGGCGTCGCCTCCGCCGCGCTCAACTACTTCAACAAATCGGTCAATGAACTCACGCTTGCCGAAGCGGCGTATCTCGCGGCGCTTCCCAAGGCGCCGAGCAATTATCATCCGTTTCAGAATCGCGAGCGCGCCATCGAGCGCCGCAACTATGTCATCGATCGCCTGATCGCCGACGGCTATGTGACGGCCGAAGAGGGTGCCAAGGCGAAGGCCGAGCCGCTCGGCGTCAATCCGCGCGTTCTCTCGCCCAACACCTATGTCGCTGGCTATTTCGCCGAAGAAGTGCGCCGTCAGCTGCTGGAGCAATATAGCGAGAAGAAGCTTTACGAGGGCGGACTCTCGGTTCGCACTACGCTCGATCCCAAGATGCAGGCCTGGACGCGAAAGGCCCTGGCCGACGGTCTGGTGCGCTTCGACGAGGCGCATGGCTTCCGCGGCGCGATGAACCACATCGACATCTCATCGGACTGGGGCGAGACGCTCGCAATGATTCCGGCGCTCGGCGACGTCAAGCCGTGGCGCCTCGCCGTCGTGCTCGACGTATCGGGCGATTCGGCGCGTATCGGCCTCCAGCCGGGACGTGAGAAATCCGGCGAAGTGGCGCGCGAACGCGAGACCGGCGTTTTGACTGCGGAAGGCATGCGCTGGGCCGGCCGCAGCCCGCGTTCGGCTCTAAGCCCCGGCGACGTCATTTATGTCGAGCCGTTCGCCGGCCACGCCCCCGGCCAATATCGGCTGCGGCAAATTCCCGACATCTCCGGCGCGATGGTGGCGATGGACCCGCACACGGGCCGCGTCTTCTCGATGGTCGGCGGCTTCTCCTTCGACCAGTCGTCGTTCAATCGCGCAACGCAGGCGCTGCGCCAGCCCGGCTCCTCGTTCAAGCCCTTCGTCTATGCGACGGCGCTCGACAATGGCTACACGCCGTCTTCGTCGATCCTCGACGAGCCGATTTCGATCCAGCAAGCGGACGGCACCTATTGGACGCCCGAGAATTTCGAAGGCGGCCACGGCACCGGCGCGCATCCGCTGCGCTACGGAGTCGAGCATTCGAAGAACATGATGACGGTGCGTCTGGCGAAGGACGTCGGCATGCCGCTCATCGCCGAATACGCCAAGCGCTTCGGCGTCTATGACGAGATGACGCCCTATCTCTCGATGGCGCTCGGCGCCGGCGAAACCACGCTTTTACGGATGGTCACCGGCTATTCGATGCTGGCGAACGGCGGCAAGCGCATCAAGCCGACGTTGATCGACCGCATTCAGGATCGCTGGGGCAAGACGCTCTATCGCCACGACGAGCGCCAATGCATCGGCTGCGATGCGGCGCAATGGGAAAACCAGCTCGAACCCAAACTCGTCGACAAGCGCGAACAAGTGCTCGATCCGCTGACCGCCTATCAGATCACCTCGATCATGGAAGGCGTGATCCAGCGCGGCACCGGCGTTTCGATCAGAGCGGTCGGCAAGCATCTCGCCGGCAAGACCGGCACGACAAATGACGCGAAAGACCTCTGGTTCGTCGGCTTCTCGCCCGATCTCGCGGTCGGGGTCTTCATTGGCTACGATCGGCCGCGCTCGCTCGGCAGCCACGCACAGGCGGCGCAATTCGCCGCGCCGATCTTCCGCGACTTCATGACGGTTGCGCTGAAGGATAAGCCTGACACGCCGTTCCGCGTGCCGCCGGGAATCAAGCTCATTTCCGTCGACGTGCATTCGGGGCTGCGTTCGTCGGGAGCGGGCACGATCCTCGAAGCGTTCAAGCCGGGCACGGCGCCGCCCGATGCCTATTCCGGCGGCGGCGGCCCGCGGGCGCTCGACACGCCACGCGACGTGGATCAACAGGTCGGCAGCGGCACCGGCGGCCTTTACTAGATCGAGCGTAGCGGCCGGCGACCGGGTGAGGAATAATACGCGCGAAATCGGGTTTCCTCGTCCTTCGAGACGGCCTCTTCGAGGCCTCCTCAGGATGAGGAAACCCTTCGCTCGATTGCCCTGAGCGTGGCGGCCCGGGAGCTTTGGTTTCCGGCCGCAGGCTTTTATGTTCGAACCGATGACCCTCGACGCCGAGACAAGTGCGCTCGTCACGCTGGAGACCGCGAACCAGGTCGCGATTCTCACGCTCAACAGTCCCGCCTCGCGCAACGCTTTGTCTCTCGCGATGATCGAGGCGCTCTCGGGCCGGCTCGACGCGATCGCCCGCCAGAATGACATTCGCGTCGTCATGCTGCAGGCGGAAGGGCCGGCCTTCTGCGCCGGCCACGACCTCAAGGAGCTGACGGCGCATCGCAACGATCCCGACCGCGGCCGCGCTTTCTTCGAAGAGACCATGCGCGCCTGCTCGGCCCTGATGCAGCAAATCGCGGGATTGCCCCAACCGGTCATTGCAGCCGTCGACGAGATGGCGACGGCCGCCGGTTGCCAGCTTGTCGCCAGCTGCGATCTCGCCGTTGCAGGACCAAGGGCGCGCTTCTGTACGCCGGGCGTCGATATCGGCCTGTTCTGCTCGACGCCGGCCGTCGCCGTCTCACGGAGCGTCGCGCCGAAACATGCGATGGAAATGCTGCTGACCGGCGTTCCGATCGGCGCCGAGGAGGCGCTACGCATCGGCCTCGTCAACCGCATTTCAGCCGATGGCGCGCGGGCCGGCGCACACGCGCTCGCACGGCTCATCGCGAAAAAGTCCCCGCAGGCGATCCGCTTTGGCAAGAAGGCGTTCTACGAACAGCGCGAGAAGCCGCTCGCCGAGGCCTACAAGTTGGCAAGCGCAACGATGGTCGAGAACATGCTGGCGGAAGACGCCAAGGAGGGCGTAGCGGCCTTTTTCGATAAGCGCGCGCCCACATGGGCGGAAAAGTAAAAGTCATCGAACGGCAATATACATTTCATCGAATTGACTGCTGCGCTCATAGAAAAGGAGCGATGACATGATCGTCGGCCAGCTCGCATTGATCGTCGCAGCCATATTCTCCGGCGCGGCGCTCTACATCATTGTCGCCGAACAACCGGCGCGCCTGAGCCTCGACGACGAAAGTCTGCTGAGGCAATGGAAACCGGCCTATAAGCGCGGCTTTGCCATGCAGGCGCCGCTTGCGCTGATTGGCGGCGTTCTCGGCGCCTGGGCGTGGGTGCAAGCCGGCCAATGGCTGTGGCTCGTCGGCGCGGCGCTGATCGTCGCCAACTGGCCTTATACGCTTCTGAAAATCATGCCCGTCAATCAGCGGCTCTTGGCGATCGATCCGGGCGAAGCGGGGGCTGAAAGCCGCCGGCTCATCGAGAGCTGGGCGCGGCTGCATGCCGTGCGCGCCGCTCTCGGCTGCGCCGCGACGCTCGTCTTCCTTTGGGCCTCTCTCAGCTAAGCGGACAAGGCGCCGCGCGCTATTTCACGCTTAATGATGACGCCGCGCGCGAACTTTTGGGAGCGCGCATGTTTAAAGGAGCCAAGAAATGTCCAGATTGCGCAATCGCGCCCTCTATCTGGCGCTGCTCCTTGCGCTCGCGATGGTCTTCACGCTCGCCGCCTTTCCCGCGCGCGCATCCCCCACAAAGATTGATCGCGCCTATTCGCCGAGATAGCGCAGCGCCGCGGCGGCGGCGAAGGGGCAGAGCGCCAGCGCCGCGAGCGTGATCGCGCAAAGAATCGCGAAGGGCGCGTAGAAGGGCACGGTTCCGCCGCTCGCGGCTTCCGCGGCCGAGACGCCGAAGATCAGCACCGGTATGGTCAGCGGCAGCACCAGCAGCGCCATCAACAGGCCGCCGCGCCGCACGGTGACGGTCGCCGCCGCGCCGATCGCGCCAATTAAAGTCAGCGCCGGCGTGCCGACGAGAAGCGTCGCGACGACCACTAAAAGCGCCATCGTCTCCTGTTGCAGCATCAGGCCCAGAAATGGCGCGGCGAGAATGAGCGGCAGGCCGGTCGCCCCCCAATGCGCGGCGCATTTGACGAGCACCGCCAATTCGAGCGGCGTCTCGGCGAGATGGAAAAGATCGAGCGAGCCGTCCTCGGCGTCGGCCTGAAACAGCCGGTCGAGACAGAGCAGAGTCGCGAGCAGCGCAGCGATCCACAGGATCGCCGGCCCGATGCGGGCGAGAAGATTGGGGTCGGGCCCGACCGCGAAGGGAACGATCGCGACCAGCGTCAGGAAGAACACGACGCCCATCGCGCCGGAGCCGCCGATGCGCCGCGCGACGCGCCATTCGCGCAGGAAAAGGGCGACGAGCGGAGAATTCACGAGGCGGCGCCCAGAGCGAGCGTCGCCGCCTCTTCGAGCCCCAGCGGCTCATGCGTCGCGGCGACGATGAGGCCGCCCTCAGCGCAATGCTCGCGCATGGCGGCGGCGAATTTTTCGCGCGAAGCCTTATCGAGCGCGGTCAGCGGCTCGTCGAGCAGCCAGAGCGGGCGGAAGGCGACGAGAAGACGCGCCAGCGCCGCCCGCCGTTTCTGGCCGGCGGAGAGCACGCCGAAGGGCGCGCCGGCGACATGAGCGAGACCGACGACGCCGAGCGCCGCGTCGACCGCGCGGCTCCGCCGATCGGGCGCCTGAGCGAGATAGCCCGACCAGAAAACGAGGTTCTCCTCGACGCTCAGAGCCGCCTTCATCCCGTCGGCATGCGCGAGATAATGCGCCTGCTGCGGCAGCTCAGCCTCGGCCTCGACGAGCCCGCCGGCGAGCGCGATCGCGCCTTCTGCGCGCGGCAAGAGCCCTGCCAACGCCCGCAATAGCGTCGACTTCCCCGCGCCATTGGGGCCCGTCACCACCAGCGCCTGGCCGGAGGAGAGCGAAAAGCTCAAGCGATCGAGAACGAGGCGTCCCCCGCGCGACACGGAAAGATTCTCGACGCAAAGACGCATTACGCCATCGGCGGGCGGCTGAGCGGGTAGGTCATCGCGCGACATGCGCTTGGGGCATAGAGCTTTGCGAGCAAATGCGCCAGCCTCCGCCCGGCGCCCCAGCCCGCCCGCTGGCGCAGACGGGGCGGGAATGATAAGCAGCCGGATGATGCCTTGGGCGCTTGGGGCCCGAGTTCTTCGCTCATAGCGCGCGGCGCGCCCGTATTCAGGGACGGCGGAATAAGTGACGAGACATAAGAGCCTAGAGGATTACGCGGCGAGGCGGTTCCGTTTTGCTGGCAACGCCTTGCTGGAGTTCAGCGATCCGTTTTTTGCTCAGATCGACAGGCTGCGGTCCGAATTCGAAGCGCAGGGCAAGCATTTCGTCAGCTTCGCCAATTACGACTATCTCGGCCTCGCGAATCACCCTCGGATTCGCGACGAGGCGAAGCGCGAGATCGACGGCATCGGAATCGGCGCGCTGGCCTCGCGGCTGGTCGGCGGCGAGCGCACGACGCATCGGCCGTTCGAGGCCGAGATCGCGCAATTCCTCGGCATGGAAAGCGCGCTGACGCTGGTCTCCGGCTATCTCTCCAACGTCACGACGATCGCCTGGCTGATGAGCGGCAAGCGCGATGCGATTTTCATCGATGAACTCGCCCATAACAGCATCGTCGCCGGCGCCGACGGCGCGGAGGCGCAGGTCAAAAAGTTCCGCCACAACGACTTCGATCATCTCGACCATTTGCTGGCGCGCCATCGCGAGGAATATCGCAATGTCCTGGTCGTGGTGGAGGGCGTCTACAGCATGGACGGCGACACCGCCGACCTGCCGCGCCTCCTGGCGATCAAGGAAAAATATCACGTCTGGCTTTTAGTCGATGAAGCGCATTCGCTCGGCGTGTTGGGCGAGACGGGACGCGGCCTCGCCGAACATCAAGGCGTCGACCCGGCGCGCATCGACCTCATCGTCGGCACCATGTCGAAGACTCTCGCCTCCTGCGGCGGCTATGTCTGCGGCAAGGCGCAGGTGATCGACTGGTTCCGCTATACGCTGCCGGGCTTCGTCTATAGCGTCGGCCTGTCGCCGGTTATTCTCGCCGCGGCGCGCACCGCTCTGCGGCTGATGCAGGAAGAGACCTGGCGCATAGCGAAACTCGCGAGCAACGCCGAACTCTTCCGCACCGTCGCGCATGAGGCGGGCTTCTCGACGGGGCCGGCGATCGGCCGCGGCGTCGTGCCGATATTGTTTTCAAGCGACATCGAGACGATGTGGGCGTCGCAGCATTTGCTGGAGAACGGCTATTACGTGCCGCCGGTGGTGCGCATCGGCGTACCGAAGGACGGGCCGAGATTGCGCTTCTTCTTCTCGGCCAATCACAGCGAGGCGGAAATTCGCGGCGTGATCCAGACGCTGCGCGACATGCCGCCGGTGACCGAAGAGGCGCATCAGATCGTCGCCGCGGCAATGGCGGGCGGCTAGCGCGCTTTCCCGCGTCACTTTGACGCTTTCGATTAAGGCCATTCGGCCGCTAGGACTTGCATATGGCGCGGATCGAGATTCTTCCGGTTGACGGCCCTTTGCGCTTTGCGGCCTTTTGCCGGCTGCCGCGGCTGCTCTATGCCGGCGCGCCAGGCTTTTCAGCCCCGCTCGACGTCGAGCGCTGGAGCGTCTTCGCCCATATGCTCAACCCCCATTACAAGCTGGTCGAAGAGCAGAAATTTCTTGCCCGCCGCGACGGCCAATGGGTCGGGCGGATCATGGCGCAAATCTATAAGCCCGAGATCACGCCGGTCGGCGCGTCCAATGCGCAGTTCGGGGCGCTCGACGCCGTCGACGACATCGAGGTCGTGCGCGCGCTGACTGAGGCCGCCGAGGACTGGTTGCGCGCCAAGGGCGCGGAGCGGATCAACGGACCTTTCTCGCCGTCGGTCAACAAGGAGTGCGGGCTTCTCGTCAGCGGCTTCGATGCGACGCCGATGTTTTTCATGCCCTGGCATCCGCCCTATCTGTCACGCCATATCGAGGCGCTGGGCTATGAGAAGGCGCAGGACCTCCTCTCCTACCGCTTCGAACTCTCAAGCAACGAGATCGAGCAGCCGGCGCGGATTTCGACGCGGCGCGAATGGCGCAATCGCCTAAAGCTCCGGCCGTTGAACATGAAGGCCCTGAAGAAGGGCGAAACCGCTCTGATGGCCGAATTATTCAACGACGGCTGGAGCGGCAATTGGGGCTTCGTGCCCTTCACCAAGGAAGAGTTCGATTCCGACGCCGACGCGCTGCAATATCTTGTGACCGAGGATTTCGGCATCGTCGTCGAGCTTGACGGCGTGCCGCAATCCTTCGCGATCGCGCTGCCCAATCTCAACGAGATTCTCGCCGATCTCAACGGCCGACTGTTCCCCTTCGGCTGGTTGCGCGCGATTCAACGATACCGCTCGCATCAGTTCAAATCGGCGCGGCTGCTGTTGCTCGGCACGCGCAAGACGCTGCAAAAAAGCGCGACCGGCGGCGCGATTTTTCTCTCGCTGATTGAGGAGATGCGGCGGCGCTGGGCCAAATTCGCGGTTCCGCATCTTGAAGCCGGCTGGGTGTTGGAGAGCAACGCCGACATGCGCCGGCCGATTGAAATGTTCGGCGGCAAGGTCGACAAGATTCATCGCATCTATGAAAAGCGCCTCGCCGTTGGCGGCGGCGACGATTCCATGCGTATGCGCGACGGCGTCAGGGCGACTGAGCTACAGGATGCAACGTCATGAACGGCATATCGGTCACGGCAAATGGCGCCGACCGCTCGCATGTCGAGCGGCGCAAGCTGATCCTTGAGAAATATCCGCAGGCGCGCGAATTGTTCGGCAAGGACCCCCTGACCTTCAAGATCACGGCGGCGATTTTCGTCGGTCAGCTCGTCATCGCCGCGATCTTGGGTTCGCTTGGCCTTTCCTATTGGTGGCTGTCGCTAGTCATGGCGATCTGCGTCGGCGCCTTCGCCAATCACGCCAATTTCGTCATCATTCACGACGCGATCCATAATTGCGTCTTCGACAGCCCGCTCGCCAACAAATGGACGGCGATCCTCGCCGATCTCCCCAACGCCTTTCCGACGGCGATGGGCTTTCGCTGCTATCACATCAAGCATCATTCGCATCTCTCCGCCTATGACTACGACGCCGACATTCCGAGCCGCTGGGAAGTCGAATGGGTCGGCAATAGCGCCTGGCGCAAGGCGGTCTGGATCTTCTTCTTTCCGGTCATTCAGCTCGCGCGCCTGTCTCGGCTGAAAGGCACGGTGCCGATCTGGGGAACCTGGACCTATATCAATATCGGCGTCATCGCCCTTTTCGATCTTTTCGTGCTCTGGGCGTTCGGATGGAACGCCCTGCTCTATCTGTTCTTTTCCTTCTGGTTCTCGGTCGGCGGCTTGCATCCTTTGAGCGCGCGCTGGCTGCAGGAACATTTCGCCTTCGGGCCCGACCAGGGGACGTTCGACTATTACGGTCCGCTGAATAGGCTCGCGCTCAACATCGGCTATCACAACGAACATCACGATTTTCACGAAATCCCGTGGAATCGTTTGCCGGAGCTGAAGGCGATGGCGCCGGAGTTCTATGACGATCTGCGCTGCCATCGCTCATGGACGGCGCTGCTCGTCACCTTCATCTTCGATCCGACCTATTCGCTCGGAACGCGGTCGGAAAATGTGACGCAGGCCGCGCGCGACGCGCATGTTCTGTCGCCGGCGGAGTAACCCATGTCGCAGGACGCAAGAACGGAAGCGCTCGACGCCTCGCCCCGCCTCTTCGAGAGCGATCTCCTCGACAAGCTCTCGCGCGTGCATCATCTGACGCCGGTGGTCGTCTATTGCCCGATCATTCTCGGCCTCGTGATCTATTCGCTCGCGCTCGACGGTTTGGGGCTCGTTCTTCTCGGCCTCGCCATTGGCTATGTCGGCTGGACGCTCACCGAATATTTCGGCCACCGCTATCTCTTTCACACCGTGTTCGCGCTCCCGTTCGGACTGGGGCCGCGCTTTCAGTTTCTCATCCACGGCGTGCATCACATCTATCCCAACGACCCGCTGCGGCTCGTGATGCCGCCGCTGCTCTCGGGACCGATCATGCTGATCGCGCTCGTCTGCGCCCGCCTGATTTTCGGCGCCACATTCGCGTGGCCGGTGCTCGCCGGATTCATCAGCGGCTATGTGATCTATGATTGCGTGCATTACTGGACTCATCACGGCCAGCCGAAGTCGGACGTCGGCCGCTTGGTGAAGCGCCTGCATATGCTGCATCATTTCCGCGACGCCGAGAAAGGCTTCGGCGTCCACGCGATCTGGTGGGATTACGTGTTCGGCACGGCCTATCAGAAGGGCGACACGCCGGGGACAAGAGCCGTGTGAGGGCGCGACCTTTCAGCCGTCATGCCCGGCCTCGCGCCGGGCATCCACGCCGTGACATCGCGACAATCGACGAGTAAGCGCGGAACGATTCGCGTGGATGGCCGGGACAAGCCCGGCCATGACGGGCTAATGATCAGCCGGGCTGTTTACCCCTGCCCCGTACGCTTAAACCACTCGTCTTCGCTGATCACCTCAATCCCGAGCTCCGCCGCCTTCTTGAGCTTCGAGCCAGCGCCTGGGCCGGCGACGACGAGATCGGTCTTCTTCGACACCGACCCCGCGACATGCGCGCCGAAACGCTCGGCCTGCGCCTTGGCTTCGTCGCGCGTGAGCCGTTCGAGCGAACCCGTGAACACCACCGTCTTGCCGGCGACCGGCGAGGCGGACGCCACCGCCGGCATCGGCTCCAAAGCGATTTGCGCTAAAAGCGCGTCGATTTCGCGCTCATTATGCGGCTCGGCGAAAAAGTCATGCAGCGCCTCGGCGACCACCGGCCCGACGCCGTCAATCGTATCGATGCGCGCGCGCGCCTCGCTGTCCGGCGCCGCCGCGCGCGCCGTTTCGCGCAGCGACTCGAAATCCTCAAAATGTCGCGCCAGCCGGCGCGCATTGGTCTCTCCGACATGGCGTACGCCAAGCGCATAGATGAAGCGATTGATCGGAATTTTTCGGCGCGCCTCGATCGCGGCGAAGAGATTGCGCACGGAAGTCTCGCCATAGCCCTCGCGCTCGGCGAGCCGCGGCGACATCTGCGCCTCGCGCTCAGGGAGCGTGAAAATGTCGGACGCGGTCTTGATCATCCCCTCGTCGTAAAAAAATTCGATCTGCTTGTCGCCCAGACCCTCAATGTCCATGGCGTTGCGCGACGCGAAATGTTTTAGGCGCTCGACCGCCTGCGCCGGACAGACGAGCGAACCTGTGCAGCGGCGCACGACATCGGCTTCGCCGGTCTTGGCGTCGATCTCGCGCAGCGCCGCCGATCCACAGCGCGGACAGACATGCGGAAACTCATAAGGCCTGGCGCCATGTGGGCGCTTCTCCTGCACCACCTCGACGATTTGCGGAATGACGTCGCCGGCGCGCTGCACGACAACCGTATCGCCGACGCGAATATCCTTGCGCGCGATCTCGTCCTCATTGTGCAGAGTCGCGTTCGACACGACGACGCCGCCAACGGCGACAGGTTCGAGCCGCGCGACCGGCGTCAGCGCGCCGGTGCGCCCGACCTGAATTTCGATATCGCGCAGGATTGTCGTCGCGCGCTCGGCTGGAAATTTATGCGCCACCGCCCAGCGCGGCGCGCGCGAGACGAAGCCGAGCCGCTCCTGCAAGCCGATGTCGTCGACCTTATAGACGACGCCATCGATGTCATAGCCGAGCGTCGCGCGCTGCGCTTCGATCGCGCGGTAATGCGCGAGCATGTCTTCGACGGTAGCGCAGATTTTTGTGAGCGGATTGACGCGCAGGCCGTAACGTTCGAAGGCGTCGAGCACGCCCATCTGCGTCTTTGCAAGCGGCGCGCTCATTTCGCCCCAGGCATAGGCGAAGAAATGCAGCGGGCGCTGCGCGGTGATCCTTGAATCGAGCTGGCGCAAGGAGCCGGCGGCGGCGTTGCGCGGATTGGCGAACAGCGGCTTGCCCGCCGCCTTCTGCCTTTCGTTGAGCGCGGCGAAATCGTCGTGCGCCATATAGACCTCGCCGCGAATTTCGAGAATCTCAGGCGCGTCGCCGCGGAGCTTTTCGGGTATCTCGCCGATCGTTCTTATATTGGCGGTGACGTCTTCACCCTCATAGCCGTCGCCGCGCGTCGCCGCCTGCACGAGACGGCCGCTCTCATAGCGCAGCGAACAGGACAGGCCGTCGATTTTCGGCTCCGCCGTGAACAGGATTTGCGACGAGTCATCGAGACCGAGAAACCGGCGCACGCGCGCGACGAATTCCTCGACTTCTTCATCCGAGAAGACATTGCCGAGCGAGAGCATCGGCACGGCGTGCTTCACCTTGGCGAATTTTTCGCTCGGGCGCGCGCCGACCTGCTTCGTCAGCGATTGCGCGGTGGCGAGTTCCGGGAAGGCCTGTTCGAGCGCCTCGTAGCGACGGCGCAGCGCGTCATATTCGGCGTCGGAGACGGTCGGCGCGTCGTCCTGGTAGTAGCGCCGGTCGTGCGCCGCGATTTCCTCGCCGAGCCGCGCATGTTCGGCGCGCGCTTCAAACGGCGTCAATTCCTCGATGGAAGCGGTATGGACGTGAGAAGGCTTCTTGGTCATGCGGCGAAACGGTTCGATGCGTCATGCAACTTTCGATCGAACCGCACGGGCGTCATTCCCGACGCGCGCAACGCGCGCGATCGGCGCTCCAGAGCAATCCCAGTTTTCTGGATCGGCTCTGGATTCCCGGTCAGGCCTTCGGCCAGCCGGGAATGACAAGCCCAGCGATCAGATCAATCTGATTTCATATCACTCGAAGGAAGGTTCCTAAACATGTAGCTTCTTGAATTCGTCGCTCGCAATGACGGCGAAGCCGAAACATCATGCTCGGAACTCTTCTCGTTTCGCCGCGCCGCGATTACGCCGCTTCCGGCGCGGCGCCGACAAGGCGGCGGGCGTCGCGGGCGCTGATCGGGCGCCCGAAGGCATAGCCCTGCGCATAGCCGCAGCCCAGTTGATATAGTTCGATCGCGTCCTGCTCGGTCTCCGCGCCTTCGGCGACGACGTCGAGGCCGAGATCCTGCGCCAGCGCGATGATCGAACGCAGAATGATCGGACGCGCGCCTTTGCCGGACTGTTTGATAAAGGAGCGATCGATCTTGACCGTATCGAAAGGCAGGCGCTGCAGATAGGCGAGCGATGAATAGCCCGTCCCGAAATCGTCGAGAGACAGCCCGGCGCCGAGCTCCTTGATGCGCATCAGCATCTGCGCGGCATATTCGGGATTCTCCATCACCAAACACTCGGTCAGTTCGAGCTTGAGGCTGCCTTTGGCGATGTCATTGCGCATCAACACGCTCTTAACGTCGCGCAGAAGATCGTGCCGCAAGAGCTGGCGCGACGAGATGTTGACCGAGGCGAAAATCGGCGGATCGACGGCAAGCGCGCGTTGCCACGCCGCGAGTTCGCGCGCCGTCCGCTCCAGCGCAAGAAGTCCGAGGTCGACGATTAGGCCGGTCTGCTCGGCCACGGGAATGAATTCGGAAGGCTCGAGCCGGCCAAGGCGCGGATGATCCCATCGCAGCAGCGCCTCGAAACCGGCGATGGTGCGATCCTCAAGCCGGACGATCGGCTGGAAGAAGATCTTGATCTCGCCGCGCTCCAACGCTCGCCGCATGTCGGCTTCAAGCGTCACGCGATCCGCGCGCTGCGCGCGCATCGCCGGTCGGAACACTTCGATACGGTTGCCGCCCGTCCGCTTGGCGTAGCGCATGGCGATTTCGGCGTCATCGAGCATTTCAGCGCCGCCGGCATGGGTCTGCTGATCGTAAAGCGCGATGCCGATCGAGGCAAAGAGCGCGATCTCGCGATCGGTGAAGCGCACCGGAGTCGACAGCGCGCGCCGCACCGAGTCGGCGATGGAGATGACATGATCGACATGCGTCTCCGAAACCAGGATGATCGCGAATTTGTCGCCTGATAGCCGCGCCAGAGTATCCTGCGGCTGCAGCAGCCTCGTCAGGCGATGCGCGACGGTCAACAGAATGCTGTCGCCCATCGCCATGCCGACCTGCTCATTGATTTGTTTGAAGCGGTCGATGTCGATGACGAGGATTGTCGGGCGCACGTCCTTTTCCATGCGCGCGAGAATCAGGGCGGCCTCCAGACGGTCGAAGAACAATTCGCGGTTCGGCAGGCCGGTGAGATTGTCGTGCACGGCGTCGTGCAGCAGCCGCTCCTGGGCGTTATGTTCGTCGGTCACGTCGTTGAGCGTGCCGACGACGCGGATCACCTCCCCGTCCGGGCCGACCACAGGCCGCGCCCGCAGCCGGTAGCTGAGATAGTGGCCGTCCGCGGCGCGCAAGCGAAACACCTGGTTGATGCGTCCGCGCCGCTGCTCGAGGATGGCGTCGAGACAGGCGCGATAGCGGTCCTGCTCGAACGGATGCAGCAGATCGAGCCAGGAGGAGGCGGCGCCTTCGAGGCCGCCGCGGTCCAGTCCGAGCGCCGCTTCCGCTTCGGGACTGACATAGATGTGGTCGGACGGAACGTCCCAGTCGAATACGATTTCATTGGCGCCGGTGAGCGCGAGCGCCTTGCGCTCGACGTCGGTGATCGCGCCGTGAGACAGACCGCCGGCGGCGAAGGCGTTTTGCATTACCGTGAAGCCGATGAGCATCACGATGAGGACGAGGCCGCCGACCAGCGCGGGAGACACGAGATCGTTGGTGATCCAGCCAGCGACGGCAAATCCCGCCGTCGCCACCCAAACGGCGAGAAGGAACCATGTCGGTATCAGCATGATCGCCCGATCGAAGCCGTGCGTCGCGAGATAGAGGATCAGCACGAAGCCGACGATGGCGACCGTCGCCAGGGAGATGCGCGCGACGCCGGCCGCGACCGGCGCGTCGAACACCGCAAGGCCGATGAGATCCAGCAGGATCAAGAGCCACAGCGCCGCGACATGCCAGGCGCGCACATGCCAGCGGTTGAGGTTCAGATAGGCGAACAGAAAAACGACCAGGGTCGCCGAAAGGACGGTCTCGGCGCCGGCGCGCCAGATGCTGTTGGCGTTGGCGTCGAAGCCGAAAATCTTGTCCCAGAAGCCGAAATCGATGCACACATAGGCCAGGACCGCCCAGGCGAGCGCCGCCGCGGCCGGGAAAATGACCGCGCCCTTCACCACGAAGACGATGGTCAGGAACAACGCCAGCAGGCCGGCGATGCCGATGACGATGCCCTTGTAGAGGGTCAGGCTGGTCACCTTGTCTTTGTAGGCCGAGGGCTCCCACAAATAGACCTGCGGCAAATTGGGCGTGCGCAGTTCGGCGACATAGGTGACGGTCGTTCCGGGGTCGAGCGTCAGCCGGAAAATGTCGGCGTCTGAAGCGTCGACGACTTCCGGCGGGAATCCCTGGCTCGCGGTGATCGCCGAGATGCGCGTCGAGCCGAGATCGGGCCAGATGACGCCCGATCCCTGCAAACGGTAATGCGGCGCAACGATGAGGCGCTCAATCTGCTCGTCGGTGTCATTGGTGAGCGCGAAAACGATCCAGTTGGGCTGGCTGCCCGCCTCCTTGGCGCCGACCTCGATGCGTCGAACGATGCCATCCGAGCCGGGCGCGGTCGAAACCTGCAGCCGGTCGCCCTGCGAAAAATGCTTCTCGACGACATTGGTGAGATCGATCGCTCGCGCGCCTTGCGGCACTCTGACGGACTCCATGGCCCCGGCCGGAGCTGATACGACGAGCAAAAAGAGAGCGATCAGATATTTTTTCAGACGCACGAAGTCTCTTCTCGATGCCGCGAGCTTGGAAAGCGCGTATCGCGCGGCCATAAGGCAGGCGCCAAGCGCGTGGGCAGTCATCGCCTCGCTTTGGTCGGCTAGTGGTAGTGGCTTCCTGCCCTGCCCGCAAGCCGATTCGCCAAGCTCTGCAATAACGGTATGTTCCTTGCGTCGCTGAGCTTCTTGGCCGCGCTTGCGGAGCGCCGACGGCGCCAATATACGCTGCTTACGAGCCAGTGTCGCAATCTACTGGCGCATGGCGGTTTTTTTGCGGTAGGCCACCCCGAAATTTGGGAAAACGGGAACGGATTGGATGCGAAGCGCGCTAGGCGGCCCTCGCCTTCTGTTGCGCCGTCTCCGCGAAATCAGCGCGGAACCGGTCAGCGCCCAGGCGCGGCTCGACAAGATCGTCGTGCAGATCGCCGCGAATATGGTCGCCGAAGTTTGTTCCGTTTATGTGCTGCGCGCCGACCACCGCTTGGAGCTGTACGCCACGGAAGGCCTCAACCGCGAGGCCGTCCACTTGACCACGATGCACTCGGGCGAGGGCCTTGTCGGCCTCATCGCGAAGAGCGCCGAACCGCTCGCGCTTTCGGAAGCGCAGGAGCATCCCGCCTTCTCCTACAAGCCCGAGACGGGTGAAGACGCCTACCACTCATTTTTGGGCGTGCCGATCTTGCGCGGCGGCAACACGCTCGGCGTGCTCGTCGTGCAGAACCAGGTGCGCCGCGTCTATTCGGAGGAAGAAATCGAAGCGCTGCAGACGACGGCGATGCTGCTCGCCGAACTCATCGCCTCCGGCGAATTGCAAGCGATCGAAGACCCGCGCGATCTCGCGCTCTATCGCCCGGCCTCGCTCAAAGGCGCGCCGATGGCTGAAGGCGTTGGTCTCGGCCATGTGCTGCTGCATGAGCCGCGCGTCGTGATCAAGCAGCTCGTCGCCGAAGACATGCCGTCTGAACTCGCCAGGCTCGAACATGCGATCGACGCAATGCGCCAGTCGATCGACGAGCTCGTCGCGCACAGCGACCGCATCGCCGCCGGCGAGCCGCGCGAAATCCTCGAAACCGTGCGCATGGTCGCCTATGACCGCGGCTGGGTGCGCCGACTGCGCGAAGCGGTGATGACCGGGCTTACAGCCGAAGCGGCGGTCGAGCGGGTTCAGAACGACGCGCGGGCGCGCATGCAGCGTCAAACCGACCCTTATTTGCGCGACCGTCTGCACGACCTCGACGATATCGCCAACCGGCTGCTGCATCAGTTGACGGGCCAGAGCTATGTCGCCGATCGTGAGAGCGTGCCGGAAAACGCGATTATCGTCGCGCGCACAATGGGCCCGGCGGCGCTGCTCGACTATGACCGCCAACGGCTGCGCGGACTTGTGCTGGAGGAAGGCGGGCCGACGAGCCATGTCGCCATCGTCGCGCGGGCGCTCGGCATCGCCACCGTCGGGCTTGTTCCAAGCCTCATCGACATCGTCGAAACCGGCGATCCGATCATCGTCGACGGCACGACCGGCGAAGTGCATGTTCGCCCCCAGCCCGACGTGCAGAGCGCCTACGCCGAAAAGGCTCGGCTGCGGGCGCGACGGCAGGAGCAATATGCGAAGCTTCGCGACGTGCCGGCAATCACCAAGGACGGCGTCGAGATCACCTTGCACATGAACGCCGGCCTCGCGATCGACATGCCGCATTTGCACGAGACCGGCGCGCAGTCGATCGGACTGTTTCGCACCGAGCTGCAATTTATGCTCGCGCCGCGCTTTCCGCGCATGGATGAGCAATATCGCCTCTACAAGGCCGTGCTCGACGCTGCGCCGGACAAGGCGATCACGTTTCGCACGCTCGACATCGGCTCGGACAAAATCCTGCCCTATATGGCGAAGATCGAAGAGGAAAACCCCGCGCTCGGTTGGCGCGCGATCCGCATCGGCCTCGACCGTCCTGGCCTCCTGCGCATGCAATTGCGCGCGATGCTGAAGGCTGGCGGAGATCGCGATCTGAGGATCATGTTTCCGATGATCGCCAATGTCGCCGAATTCGACGCGGCGAAGGCGATCGCGCTGCGCGAGCTCAATCACATCACGCGCCACCGCCATCCGCCGCCAACCCGGCTGGAGTTCGGGGCGATGGTGGAAGTGCCTTCGCTGCTGTGGGAAATCGATCTCATCGCCAAGCGCGCGGACTTTCTGTCGGTAGGCTCGAACGACCTGGTTCAATACATGTACGCGGCGGATCGCGACAATACGCGCGTTTCGAAACGCTATGACAATCTTTCCCGGCCGGTGCTGCGCGCGCTCGAGCGCGTCGTCGCGGCCGGCGTGCGGCACAATGCGCCAGTGACGCTATGCGGCGAAATGGGCGGTCGCCCGCTCGAGGCGCTGGCGCTACTCGCCATCGGCTACCGGTCGCTGTCGATGGCGGCTTCGGCCATCGGTCCGGTCAAGACAATGATCCTCAATATCAATCTCGAAGAGGCGCAGATCTATCTCGCCTCTCTGCTCGCGTCAGATGACGGCGGCGCGTCCGTGCGCGAGCAATTGCGCGAATATGCGATCGCGCGCGGCGTGCCCTTGTAGCGGGCCTCTCTTTCTCCGCGCCGCCGCCTTCGCCATTTTCCAAGAAGCCTTCACATGTTCGCTCAAGACAAGCTCGACCTCATTATGCGCCGCTATGACGAGATCGGCGACAAGCTCGCCGTCGGCGCCGACGGACAGGCCTTCGTCGCGCTGTCGCGTGAGCGCGCCACGCTCGACGAGGTGGTCGACAAAATTCGCGCTTATCGCGCGGCTCAAAAGGAATCCGACGACATTTCCGCGATGCTTGCGGACGCGTCGCTCGACGCTGAAATGCGCGCCCTGGCGGAGGGCGAGACGGCGGTCGCGCGCGAACGGCTCGAGGCGGCGGAAAGCGCCCTGCGCTTGGCGCTTCTACCCAAGGACGAAGCGGACGAGAAGAGCGTCATTCTCGAAGTCCGCGCCGGCACAGGCGGCGACGAAGCGGCGCTGTTCGCCGGCGATCTTTTTCGCGCCTATCAGAAATATGCGGCGATAAAAGGCTGGCGCGTCGGGATCGTATCGGCAAGCGAAGGCGCGCTCGGCGGGTTTAAGGAAATCGTCGCGGAAATCATCGGTCGCGGCGTCTATGGCCGGCTCAAATTCGAGTCGGGCGTGCATCGCGTCCAGCGCGTGCCGGAGACGGAGACGCAGGGCAGGATCCATACGTCGGCGGCGACGGTGGCCGTGCTGCCACAGGCCGAGGACGTCGACGTCGCCATCGACGACAAGGATTTGCAGATCGACACGATGCGCGCGCAAGGCGCCGGCGGCCAGCATGTCAATAAAACCGAGTCCGCGATCCGCATCACCCATATTCCGTCCGGCATCGTGGTGATGATGCAGGAGGAGCGCTCGCAGCATCGCAACAAGGCCAAGGCGATGAATGTTCTTAGGTCGCGTCTTTACGACGCCGAGCGCCAGCGGCTTGACAAGGAGCGGTCGGACGACCGCAAGCAACAGGTCGGCTCAGGCGATCGCTCCGAACGGATCCGCACCTATAATTTCCCGCAAGGGCGCGTCACCGACCATCGCATCAATCTCACGCTCTACAAGCTCGACCGGGTGATGGAAGGCGAGTTCGACGAAATCTTCGACGCGCTGACCACCGACCATCAGCAAAAGCTGCTCGCGCAAAGCGAGGCGTAATCCGCTACGAATGCGCATTCCCAACGGGTGCGAAAGGCGTGATCAACGGGATTGCGCCATAATGCAGTCGCTCCGTTGAGATCTGGCCCTGTGCGCCGACGCACGAACAATGCGCGGAACGCTCTCTAGATTGCGCCCATTCGCAAAGTGAAATTTGCGACGACACGCAAGGAGAGCGTCATGTCCAACTCGAAGAAGATTATCTCTGCGACCCTCGTTGCCGCGGTTCTGGCCGGAACGGTCGCCAGCGCCACGCCGGCTTTCGCCTGGTCCAAGTGGCACCACCATGGCTACGGCTGGGCGCCTTACGCCGTCGGCGGCGCCCTCGCGCTCGGCGCATTGGCGGCGACGGCCGCCAGCGGTCCGGATTGCTATTACGAGCGCCGTCCGATCTTCAATCGCTGGGGCGACGTGATCGGCTATCGCTCCGTGCCCCTGTGCTGATTCAACCAATCAGAGATCAGAAAGGGCCGGCCGGCGCGCGCCGGCCTTTCTCATTGACGATCAGCGCAGTTCACCAGCCATAATCGAAATACTGGCCAATTGCGTTGTAGCGCTGCGGATCTTGCAGCGTGAAATCCTCCTGCTCGAGGAAGTAATTATCGTTGGCGTAACGATTGGGCTGCAGATTTCCCTGAGCCGCTGAAGGCGCGCCGTCGTCGAGCCAGTCCTTGCCGGTCATGAGATCATGCGGCAGAGGAATCGCGAAATCGTCGCCCTGCGCTGCAGTAACCTGGCCCGTCGCTGCGGGCTTGCGTTGTTTCGCCAACGCGTGGTTCGACGCCAGCGCGCATATCAAGGCGAGACCCAAGCTCAGTTTCAAAGAATTACGCATTTTGGAACTTCCTTTCCCGCGTCGGGCGGCCAGTCTAGTCACAGCGCCTCGAATATTGCTAGTGCCGGAAATGGCGCACGCCGGTGAACGCCATGGCAAGCCCCTGCGCGTCCGCGGCGGCGATCACGTCCTTATCATTAATCGAGCCGCCGGGCTGGATGACCGCCGTGGCGCCCGCGTCCGCCGCCGCCAGCAATCCGTCGGGGAACGGAAAAAACGCGTCGGACGCGACGACGGCGCCTGTCGCGAGACTTTCCGTCAACCCCGCTGCACGCGCGGCCTCTTGCGCCTTATGCGCGGCGATGCGCGAGGAATCGACTCGCGACATCTGTCCGGCGCCGATGCCGACCGTCGCGGCGTCTTTTGCGTAAACGATCGCGTTCGACTTCACATGCTTGACGATTCGGAAGGCGAATTTGAGATCGGCGAGTTCCTGCGCCGTAGGTTGTCGCTTCGTCACGATCTGCAAATTCATGTCGTCGATGACGGCGTTGTCGCGCGATTGCGCGAGAAAGCCGCCCGAAACCGTTCGGTAGGTCAAGCCCGCCCCGCGAGGATCAGGCAGACCGCCGGTCAACAGCAGACGCAGATTCTTCTTGGCGCCGATGATTGCGATCGCCTCCTCGTCGGCTTCGGGCGCGATGATCACTTCGGTGAAAATCTTGACGATCTCGCGCGCCGCTTCGGCGTCGAGCCGGCGATTGAGCGCGACGATGCCGCCAAAAGCTGAAACCGGGTCGCAGCGCAACGCCTTTGCATGGGCCTCGGCGAGCGTAACGCCTTCGGCGACGCCGCACGGATTGGCGTGTTTGACGATGACGGCGGCGGCCGTTCGCGTCGGATCGAATTCCGCGACGCATTCGAAGGCCGCGTCGGTGTCGTTGACGTTGTTATACGACAGCTGCTTGCCCTGGAGCTGACGCGCCGTGGCGACGCCCGGCCGCTTCTCGCCGGAAAGATAAAAGCCGGCCGACTGATGCGGATTTTCGCCATAGCGCATCGGCTCGGCGAGACGACCGCCGAAGGCGCGCAGCGGCGGCGAGGTTTCAGCAAGTTCCCGCGCGAGCCAGTTGGAGATCGCGGCGTCGTAGGCGGCGGTGCGGGCGAAGGCTTTCTGCGCCAGCCGTCGACGCGTCGCGAGACGCGTCGCGCCCTTCGTCGCCTCGAGTTCCTCGGTCAGCGCAGCATAGTCGTCGGGATCGACCACGACAGCGACGTCGTCGTGATTCTTGGACGCGGCGCGGATCATCGCCGGCCCGCCGATGTCGATATTCTCGACGCATTCTTCGAATGGCGCGCCTTTCGCCAGCGTCGACTCGAAAGGATAGAGATTGACGACGAGAAGGTCGATCGGCTGAATGTCATGCGCGAGCATCGCCGCTTCGTGTTGGGGATTCTCGCGGATCGCCAGAAGGCCGCCATGCACCTTGGGGTGCAAGGTCTTCAGCCTCCCGTCCATCATCTCTGGAAACTGGGTGAGATCGGCGACGTCGCGCACCGCGAGCCCCGCCTCGGTCAGCGCCTTGCGCGTGCCGCCGGTGGAGACGAGCTCCACGTCATGCTTCGCCAGAACGCGCGCGAATTCGACAAGGCCTGTTTTATCGGAAACGGAAATCAGCGCGCGCGCCACGCGGCGCAAATCGACGGGCATTGCCTACTCCTAAAATCGCGCCGCGCGCTTATCATACCTGCCGGGCGGAAGGAACCTGCCCGCCGGCGCGCCGCCGGAAGCTCCAAGCGATCTCGGCGCCGGCGACCGCCGTCCCGCGCAAAACGATCTGCGCGCATTTGCGCGCGCCGCCGGGCGCAGCGAAAAAAATACTGTCCTCGACTTCGGGAACGGCGCCTTGCGCCTCGAAGATGAGAATTTCGCCATTGGCGAGCGTGAGTTCGATCGCGCCGTCGGCGCGCGGCGCAACGCCGACGCGCGGGTGAAGATGAAAGCGCAGGGCGACGTCGCTCGCTTCCGCATGTTTAACGCCGCCTTCCGCGGCGACGAGACGATCGACGCCAAGAAGCGCGGCGCCATCCGTCAAAAGGGTCAGTTCGCGCGCATGGATTAGGCCGAAATCGCGCGCATAGCCGTCATGCGACAGAATGAGCGTCGTCTCGCCTTCCAGACGGCGGCGCTCGACCTCGACATTATATGGGCCGGCGAGAACGCGCCCGGCGCGGCGGCGCGGCGCGTGTTGCGACGCGATGCGGGCGCTGGAGCGGTCGCCGATAATGAGAGTGGAGTGCGCCGCGGTGGCGCGCGCCAATTCGCGAGCGTCCAAATGCGGAGCCGAAGGGGCGCCGCAATTGACGACGACACGCTCGATCCCGATCGAATATTCAAATGACAGGCAGCCGGCATGCGCCGAGAGCGAGAATTCGAAAGGCGGCGGCCCGCCGGCGTCGACGATGACGAGCGCGTCGCCCGCCTCCATGCGCTGATAACCGGCGTAAGGCGCGTTGACCGGCGGCGCGCCGCGGGTGTCCTCGTGGGCGAGCGCGTTCGCCAGCCGATCCAGCGCCGTCGCGCCCATGCCGTTGAACAGCGCCAGGGAGCCGTCGCCATGCTGCAGCATCCGCAGCATCGGCATCATTCGGTCGATCGCGCGAAGGACGGCGGGCGGCGTTTGCAGGCCGCGCGCCGCAATCACCTGGCGCAGCGGCAACAGGTCGAGAAGCAGGTCGACCGCGACTTGCGGATTGCGGCTCACATGGCCGCCATCGATCAGGATCTGGCGGTCGAGCTCGGCGCTCAGCGCGCGCGACACATGCGGCGCGATCTTGCGGCCGGTGTCGGCGCAAACGGCGAATTCGGCAAGCGCGATAGCGCAGAAGGCGCGATCGGCGCCGCGCGCGCCGTCGCCGGCCAAGGCGCGCCAAAGCAGCCGCGCGTTTCGGGCAAGCGCCAGCATGAACGCGTCGTAGAAATCAGCCTCGGCGCCGTCGAGCAGCGTCGGCGCTTGCGAGAGAAAGGACAGCAGGCGCCGGGCGACGACGGCCGGCTCCATCGCCGGATCGTCGGGCGGAAGCTTGGGAAGGGAGAGAAATTCGGCGACGAGCGCCTGCGCATTGGCTAGCCCCACCTTCTTGTCAAAAGCTTGCAGATGTCGCAGCCAGGAGAAGCCGGCAAGCGAGCGCCGCCAGCCTTCGGAGGGCGCCGTCACCAGAAATGGCGATACGCCTCTCGCCTGCACGGTCTTGCCTTCGAAGGAGAAATAGCCGGCGTGAATCTGGTCGGCGACGGTCGAGTCGGTCGTTCTGATGTCTGGAGGCGCGATCCGCAGACGCTCCGGCGGCGCGATCGCCATCGACTTCATAAGGTGATAGGGCGCGGCGGCGCCTCGCGCGAAGGCTCCCGCCGCCCGCGCCGCCGAGACGCTCGCCAGCCGCACCCGATCCCGCAACATGATGGCGCTCAGTGGCGTCCTCCGACAACGGCTTTCGCGCGATATTCCCGCCAGCCGCGCGCCAACCGGCAATATCAAACTCAGTCTCCCGCTTATAGTCTAAATTTCCGTGACTTCCGAATGAGACCGGCCCGGCCTTGGCTTGCGCCATTGCGCGTGAAAGGCCGGAAATGGCAATGTCCCGCCTCTTCTCAAGGAGGCTTCGCCCATGCCGCTTTACACGATCGACGGAATCGCGCCGCGCTTGCCGGCCCCAGACCGGTTCTATGTGGCGCCCAGCGCGCATGTCATCGGCCGCGTCGAACTTGAGGAGGATGCCAATATCTGGTTCGGCTGCGTGTTGCGCGGCGACAATGAATGGATCACGGTCGGCGCCCGCACCAATATTCAGGAAAACAGCATCCTCCATACCGATATGGGTTTTCCGCTCGTCATCGGGCCGGATTGCACCGTCGGCCATGGCGTCATTCTGCACAGCTGCCTGATTGGCGAGGCGAGCCTGATCGGCATGGGCGCAACGATCCTCAATGGGGCGAAGATCGGCGCGAACTGCCTCGTGGGCGCCAATGCGCTGGTGACCGAGGGCAAGGAATTTCCCGACTATTCGCTGATCGTCGGCTCTCCCGCCAAGGCGATCCGCACGCTCGACGAGGCGGCCCGCGCCCGCCATCTCGATTCGGCGAAACATTATGTCGAAAACGGCCGGCGCTATGCGAAGGGGCTGACGCTGATCGCTTAGGCTCGGTCCTCACCGCGACACATAGAGCGGGGCGCTGGTCGGCTGGCCGATCGCCACCCAGACATTCTGATTGTGCTGCGACTGACGCTTGACGAAGCGGTAGGGAACGCGCGTCCACGGCCGCATTTCGTCGGAAAGATTGTCGAGAACGAATTCGCCGCGGCTGGTTTTGACCGTGAGAACCGAGTGGCCGTCGCCATTCTTCTCCTTGACCACCGTGAGCAGCAGCGCCTGCCGGGGAAAACCTTCTTCGATCAGCATGCGGCGCTTCTGCAGGGCGAAGTCTTCGCAGTCGCCCTGGCCGTCGCTAGGGTAATCCCACCGGTCGACCGTACCCCAATGATCCACATCCGCGATGGGATCGATGTTCTTGTTCACCCGGGCGTTGATGCGCGCGATCTTACGAAAGACGGCGGGCGTGAGTTCAATGTCCTGCGGCGCGGTTTCGTCATCCTGGCATTCGCCGCGATAGCGCTGGCAGAAATCCACCCAGCCGTAAGGCACGCTGGTTTCCGAACCGATTGCCGCAAAAGTCGCGGTTTCCGATCCGGCGAAGCTTTTCGTGTTAATCGCGACAAGCGCCGCGCCCGCCATCCCGAGAACCATAACCGCTTTGCTGACGACGCCCAACATAACCCGCCTCCGTGACATGAGGCGAAGTTAGTTTTCTTGTTTTGCTGTCTATGAAAGTATTTCTGCCGCATTTTACGCGAAACCGTTCAGATTTTCGCTGGCGTCAGGTAAGTATAATTTTGTGCTACAAAAACGCATAAAATTTGATGATATCAAATATCTTATTGTAATATAATGATTTATTACGAGCGGCGCGCCCACTCAGATGCCTGCTCGCCGCCCTCGATTTAAGCTTCGAGGAACATAGGTTAATTTACGCGGGCTCCCAAGGTTAACGGGCCCTCGCGGCGGTAATTTTTTTGGCGGAAGCGGTCCGGCGCGCCTTCCGAGCGACGCAAATTCGTCAGAAGGCTTGATGCGGGGATCGGGCGTCCTTCCCCCAACACCGATCGATCCGCCCATGATGACGGCCCCCTCCCCAACCCTCCCCCGCTTCGCGGGAGAGGGAGTCCAACAGGGGGTCGCGACAGAAACAGGCGGATTGACCTATCGCGCTCGTCAAGCGCCGCGACGCCGCCTTGCTTCGAGATCGCTCCACATTTTGTCGTATGCCTTATCGACCTTCCGTTTTTCGAGCACCGCGTCGATGTCCTCGTCCGGTCCAATCGGACGAATATAGTCGCCGCGCCAAGTGAGGTGTTTGGCGAGTTTGCAGTCGCGGCGCGGATAGACCGACTTGATTCCAAGAAGCGAGGGCGCTTTGACAAAAGCCGCCGTCAGCAGCTGGTAATAGAGCGTCTGGCTCTTCTCGATCGGCTGCGAATAGTCCTTTTCGAAAAGGCGATCGGCGGAGAATTCTGCAGATTCCAGCGGCCTGATATTAAGTCCGTTTAAGCGCGCGCACTCCACCATCCATTCCAGGGCGCAATCAGACAGTCCATATTCACTGTAGCCGCCGCCGACATTGGAATGCACGCCTGGAAACCATTTTTGCTGGTAGAGCGGAAATCCGTGCGCCGACATATTCTTCTCGTTTCGCTGCCGATGATAGTCGGTAAGTTCGATCGGCGTCGGACGGAACGGCCAGCGCCGCTCATCGGCGGCCAAGGCGTGATAGGCGCTGTCGACGCTCGCGCTCAGCGTCACGTCGTGAAAACTGCACCTGAACAGCTTGTCGACGAGATATCCCAGGAATTCGCCATAAGGCGCCCCTAGAGCGCCGACGGTGTCCCAGACGCCGAGAAAGCGGATCTTCACCGGCCAGGGATGGCAATAGTCGTTTCGAAACTTCTCTGCGTCCGCGCCCTTCGGCCGCCAGCCTTCGGCCTTGTCCTTGTAATGTCCGTAGGCGATCGAAACCAGCGGCATCTTGCATCGCTTGAGAATGCCGAGATTGTGCACCAGACCGGCGATGCTACGCGCCGTGAAGGCGCCCCGGCTGAAGCCGAAAAGATAGATTTCGTCATTCTCCTCGTAATTGCTCACAAGGAAGGAGTAGGCGTCAATGATGTTGTTTGAAATTCCATAACCAAACGTTCCGCCCCTTAATTTTTCGCCGCGCCGCGTGCCGACGCCGGCGATGTAATGCATGAGCTGCGGGGCGTCGCCGGCGGCGTCTCTGCTCTCGATGGCTTGCAGAGTCCGCAGAACATTAGTGCTGCGCTCGGTCAACTCGTTCCAAGTGCCGTCACAGAAAATGACGAGCTTCTTGCCCATGGCAATATTCCTTGTGCAAATGAAAATTCCGATTGGCGTAGACTATCGCTCCACGTCAAATCGCGCGACTCCGGTCGGCTGGCCGTTTTCGCCAAGAGTGATTTTTTCGATGCGGGCTTCGGCCTCGGCGAGAAGAGTCTCGCAGCGCGCCTGCAGCGCCTTGCCGCGCGCATAGAGCTTCACCGACTCGTCGAGCGAAACGGCGCCCTTCTCCAGATCGCCGACGATGCGCTCGAGCTCCTGCATCGCTTGTTCGAAGGGCATCGAAGCGATGTCTGCGGCGGCGTCCGGCTCCTCAGTCATGGCGTCTCTCATAGACCAAGCGCGCCTGCTTGGCTATGCGGCGCGCAGCGGTCAGCCGGTTCGGCGCGGCCGACGATGCGCAAAATGTCGGGAAAGTCCTCGCGTGTGCGCCGCTCGATTTCATCGAGCGCGTCATGCGCGTTCTGGACCGACACCGCGGCGTCAATTCGGCAGCGGAAGTTGACGACTAAGCCGCCGGCGGTTTGGCGGACCCGAACGTCTTGCACCTTCGCGGGCGGACGGGTCTCAACGGCGACGCGAGCGAGCGCCGTTTCGATCGCGCCGGCGACCGAAGGGTCCGCGGCTTGGGCGGCGAGCAAGTGCATTTCAAGCGGTTCAATATGGGTCTCGACTTCGGCGTCGGCGCCGAATTCGTCGCGCAAGGCGTTTTCGAAATCGGCGGCGACGGCATGCGCGCGGCCGAGCGGCATGGCGCCGTCGAGTTCGATGTCGACGCCGATCGACAGGCGGCCGTCGATCTGCTGAGCGATGACGTGATGGGCGTGAATGTGGCGGCGCGACCCGACCAGCAGGATGCGTTCCGCGATCGTTTCGTCATCGAGCGCCTGCGGCTCGACCGACAGCGTGACGCGGGCGCGCGGCGTCACTTCGGCGATGGCGTCGGCTACAGCCGATTTGATTCGCGCCGCCTGCTCGACGCGCAGTCCCCGCGCGACGCCGATCGTCGCCTCGCCGACAATGTCTGGACCGATGGTGCGCAGGCGCAGCGAATCGATCGCGATGACGCCCGGCACATCGGCGATCGCGCGTTGGAGATGCGGCGCAAGTTCGCGCGGGGCGGCGTCAAGCAAAGTGTCGATGGTGCGCCGGCCCAGCCGGAAACCCGCGATCGCGATGAATGCCGCGACGCCGAAAGCGGCAAGCGCATCGCCGCGTTCGAACCCATAATGCGCCGCAATGAGACCAAGCAGCACCAGAGTCGACGACACCAGATCGCTCGCAAAATGCAGCGCGTCGGCGGCGAGCGCGTCGCTGCCTTCAGCCTGTGCGATCCGCTTCAACTGACGGGAGCGCACGTAATCGATGGCGATGGAGACGACGAGAACGCCATAGATCGGCCAGCCCACGTCGATTTCGACATTCTTCTCATTGAGGCGCCGCCAGGCTTCGCCAACGACGAACAACGCCAGGCCGAAGAGGAAGCCGGTTTCGATCAGCGCGGCGAGCGCCTCATATTTGCCGTGTCCGTAGTGATGTTCCTCGTCCGCCGGCTTCTCCGCTTCACGCACCGCGAAAAAGGTCAGCGCCGTGGCGCCCGTATCGACGAAGGCATGGCCGGATTCCGACAGCAACGCGAGCGAGCCGGACCACAGGCCGGCGGCGAGCTTCGCGACTGCGAGAACAGCGCTTGCAGCGATCGAAGCCTTGGCGGCCGCGAGCTTGACGCTCGTCGCCGCTTTCGGCAGGGCCTTCGTCTCGGTCACCTCACCGCGCCGCTCCAATTTCTGTATACGCTAGCCCTCTAACAAGCGGATCGCCGCCGCACAAACCGACGACGCCAGATGTTAGAATTATGGCCGATCCATCAGATAGGATGACGCACATGAAATTTCTGCACGCCATGATTCGGGTCGCCGACCTCGACCAGTCGCTCAAATTCTTTTGCGATGTGCTCGGACTGAAGGAGGTGCGCCGCACGCAGAACGAGAAGGCGCGCTACACGCTCGTCTATCTCGCGGCGCCAGAGGACGCCCCCGAAGCCAAGGAAAAAGACGCGCCGCTCATCGAGCTCACCTATAATTGGGACGAGCATGAATATGCCGGCGGGCGGAATTTCGGCCACCTCGCCTTCGCCGTTGAGAATATTTACGAAGTCTGCGCCCGCCTGCAGGCGGCCGGCGTGACCATCAACCGTCCGCCGCGAGACGGTCACATGGCCTTCGTGCGAACGCCGGACATGATCTCGATTGAGCTGCTGCAAAAAGGCGCGCCGCTGCCGCCTAGCGAACCTTGGGCTTCTGCGCCTAATGTCGATAGTTGGTGAGGCAATCTTCGGCGCCTAAAATTTTTGCGCTGCAGCTACGAATTTTTTGGCCGCCGGGAACGATTGCTTTCGCCACGAGTTGAGTCAAAAGTCGAGCTGCGGCCTCAGCCCGGCTAATCGATGTTTTTGATATATTGACGAACTTCCGTCGCGAAGCTGTCACGGCTTTTGGTTAGAAGGCAGCAGCGCACGGCATGGGGAGCGAAGGTCTCTCGGCTCTTGCGCGGTCAGCCTTGTTCGTCGGCATTAGGCGCTCATCCAATGTGGGGATGAGCCGTTTTCGCCAATGCTTATACAGATGACGTTCAGCTTACGTGGGTAGCCTGACGGGAGAAACGCGCCGCTGAAGCGCGAAGAGGAACGGCGTCGTGGGAAATACCGCGACCAACAAAGGGTTCCAGGAAACTGGAACGTTTCGGGGGCGGAGGAACATCATGGTCATCGTGGATCTGATCAATTCCTGCTCTAACGATAAGGTCGCTCAGGCGGCGCTCGCCAGCATCGGCGGGCATTTCGCCGAGCGCGTGCGCGCGGCTGCCGGCGACAAGGGCCTCAGCGTCGGTAAATATGTCGTGCTGGCGGTCCGCGAATTCGCAAGCCGGACCGACAAAGCGACGCAGGAGGCGATGCGCGTCAGAGTGGTTCGCGACGACCAGCCTTTGCTCAGAGGGCTGCGTGAGGTGCTCGAAGCGGCGCTGGAACGCGATCTGTTCTTTCTCGACAGCGAGACGATGGCCACGACGCCGCCCTATGCGTTCGGCGCCACGCGCGACAACACGCTGCGGTATCACTAACCGCTAATCGAGCCGACGCTCTTTCTAAATGAGTGGCGACGTGGCTGCGGCGACGTCGCCATCAACATTTTTGCGCCTAAATGAGAGGAAGCGAACCATGTCTTGCTTGACTGTGGATGACCCATCTCCTCGATCAGGCGCAGATCGCCTCAATCCTTTCGACCTACGGCTACTGGGCGATTTTTGTCGTCGTTGCGCTTGAAAGCGCCGGCCTGCCCTTGCCGGGCGAAACCCTGCTGGTCGGCGCGGCGATAATCGCTCGGCTCTCCGGGACGACGGCGATCGAAAATGTCGTGGTCGCCGCGGCGGCCGGCGCAATCGTTGGAGATAATATCGGTTATTGGCTCGGCAGGGAGTTCGGCGTGAAGCTGCTCGAGCGCTACGGCCATTATATGGGACTTGGGGCGGAGAAATTGCGCCTCGGTCAATATCTCTTTTATCGCTGGGGCGGCGCCATTGTGTTTTTTGGACGCTTCTTCGCGCTGTTGCGCATTCTCGCGGCCTCGCTCGCCGGCGCCAATCATCTGCCGCTCGGTCGCTTCTTCATTTACAACGCGACGGGCGGCGTCGTTTGGGCCTGCGTTTTTGGCTACGGCGCTTATTTCCTCACTGCGGGATTCGAAAGGATCAAAGCGCCGATTGCTGCTGCCCTCGCCTGCGGCCTGGCGATCGGCCTGTTCATGATGTGGCGCTACTACAAGCGCCACGAGGCGCGGCTGATGCGGGACGCCGACGCCATGCTGAGCCAACGGCGCTAAAGCGCTCTACCCTTGCGCCATCAATCGAACCATCGGAGATCTAGCTGAAACGCGCGCCCATGCGCGCATCGATGAGCGCGCGATTGAGGTCGCGCGCCAGCTCCGCCTTCTGATCCGGCCCTAAAAAAGCGCCGATCTCGACGCTTTCGCCGCGCGAGACCAGCGCCACGCGTTCGGTCCCGAATTCCTCATGCACGGTCTGTTCGAGCCGCACCCAGGACGGGTTGAATCGCCATTCCCTGCGCTGTCCGCGCGTGCCGATTTGCGCGAAAACAAGTTCTAGCGGGGTGAGATCGAGCGTCTCCTGCCGGCGCGCGGCGCTGAAGCTCAGGCGGAAGGCGATGTAGAGCCCCAGCGCGTCGAGCCCCATGAATCCGGCGACGGGCCAAGCGCCCATGAAAAAGAAGGGCAGCGCGAACAGGACCTGGCCGCAACAGAATACCATGATGAAAACATAGAACGTCTGCCGGGTCATCGACCGGTGCGGCGTCAGCCGCGCTTCGTAGATTTTCCGCTCGAAGGGGTCGGACATTTTTCCTGCCGGCGCTTTCTCCTCCAGATTCTTGAAGTTATAACGCGCCTATGGCCGAAACAAACACTCAGCGCGCCCGTCCCGCCAAAAAAGCGCGCGCCGGCCGGCGGCCGACGGCCTTGGAGGCCGCCCGCGTCGACGAGATTTTCGAGCGTCTCTCAGCCGGCAATCCCGAGCCAAGAAGCGAACTCAGCTACAAAAATCCTTTCACGCTTCTCGTCGCCGTCGTGCTGTCGGCGCAAGCAACCGACGCCGGCGTCAACAAGGCGACTCCGGCGCTCTTTGCGCTGGCCGACACGCCCGCCAAGATGGCGGCGCTCGGAGAGGAGCGCGTGCGCGATCTGATCAAGACGATCGGCCTGTTTCGCGCCAAGGCGAAAAACATCGTCGCCCTCTCCCGACTGCTCGTCGAACGCCATCGCGGCGAGGTTCCGCGCACGCGCGAGGAGCTGACGGCGCTCCCCGGCGTCGGCCGCAAGACCGCGAATGTCGTGCTCAACGTCGCCTTCCATGAGCCGGTGATCGCGGTCGACACCCATATTTTTCGAGTCTCCAACCGGCTGCCGCTGGCGAAAGGCAAGACGCCCGAAGAGGTCGAAGCGGGACTCGAGAGAATCGTGCCGGAAAAATATCTTCTGCACGCCCATCACTGGCTCATCCTGCACGGGCGCTATGTGTGCAAGGCGCGCAAACCCGAATGTCCGCGCTGCGTGGTCGCCGATTTATGCCGGTTCAAAGGGAAGACGATTTAGTTTTCAGTCCTTCTCCCGAGCGGCGAACAAGACAAAGTCACAGACGCGCGTCCGCCGCCGTGGAATTTTCGATTCAAGCAGAGCGGCGGAACGCTGTCGGAGAGGAACCGCGATGAATTACAAATGGGCGATCATCATCATGGGCGGCTTGCTGTTTGTCGCCGCCATGATCCCCTATGCCTACGCGCCGCGATGCACGACTGCGGAATGCACGCCGGAGCGTCCGTATTAGTCGGATTGCGGCGCTCTCGGGCCGATGTCGGATCCCCGCCAGGCCTCCGGCCCGCCGGGAATGACGCCAGACGATTACCCTAGCGTCTTTCCCAACCGCCCGGCCAAATCCTGAATATATTGCCAGGCGACGCGGCCCGAACGCCCGCCACGCGTGATCGACCATTCCAGCGCATCGGCGCGGATCGTCGGCTCGGGTGCGTTCAGGCCGAAATGCTCGGCATAGCCGAAGACCATCGCGAGATAGTCGTCCTGGCTGCAATTGTGAAAGCCGATCCACAATCCGAAGCGATCGGAGAGCGAGATTTTTTCCTCGATGACTTCGCCGGGGTGGATCGCAGTGGCGCTTTCATTCTCCATCATATCGCGCGGCAGCAGATGGCGGCGGTTCGAGGTGGCGTAGAACAAAACATTGTCGGGCCGTCCCTCGACGCCGCCCTCCAGCGCGGTCTTGAGCGCCTTGTAGCTCGTCTCCGCGCCGTCGAAGGAAAGGTCGTCGCAGAAGACGATGAAGCGGAACGGCGCTAGCGCCAGCGCGCCGAGCAGCGCGGGCAAGGCTTCAATGTCCTCTCGATGGATTTCGATGAGTTTCAGCCCCTTCTCGGCGAGCGCGCCGTGAACCGACTTCACCAGCGACGACTTGCCCATGCCGCGCGCGCCCCACAGCAGCGCATTATTGGCGGGGAGTCGTTGCGCGAAGCGGCTCGTGTTGGCGAAGAGCATGTCGCGCTGTCGGTCGACGCCCTTGAGCAGCGTAAGATCGACGCGATTGACACAGGCGATGGGATGGAACGCCCCGCCCGACGCGCGCCAGACGAAGGCTTCTGCGACGGAGAAATCAGGCGCGTCAGGCTTCCCCGGCGCGAGGCGCTCCAAAGCCTCGGCGATGCGGGCGAGCAGCTGCGTGACATCCTCTTGCAACATGAAATCTTTCTCATCATTGGCGCCACGCTCCCTCGTCCTTCGAGACGCCGGCGCCGATCTCAAGTAAACCCGAGATCGGCGCCGGCTCCTCAGGATGAGGGAGCTTGTTGCTCTGCTTCGCTCTGCATCAAGACTACGATCACGCCGTGAATCCTGCCCCTTCTGCGGAACCAAGGACCCTCATCCTGAGGAGCCTGCGCAGCAGGCGTCTCGAAGGACGAGGGGCCGTCTTCTTTTTCCATTGACGATCGCTTGTCGACTCTCAAAGCTGACTGACGGCATAGCCGGATTATATCCCGGCGCAAAGCCGCTTCGCGAAGCAGCAAAAGGAAGGCCTCTTGACGCCGGACGCCAACGCCCTTCTCGACCGCGCCAAGGTCTTCATCGAACCGCTCGACCCCGAGACGGCCGACAAGGCGCTCACGCGCGTTCTCGAGAAAGAGGACGCAACCCAGGGCGCGCTCGTAACGCTTCTACAGGAACGGCCGAAAGCGCGCGATCTGCTGCTCGGCGTATTGGGCTCGTCGCCCTATCTCACCGACCTCGCCGCGCGCGATCCGGCGCGGCTCGCGCGAGCGCTCGTGAGCGATCCCGCACAACGCATCGAAGACCTTATGGAGTCGACGCAAAACATCGAAACAGACGACGAAGCCGAGCTGATGCGTCGGTTGCGTCTCGTCAAGCAAGAGGCCGCGCTCGTCATCGCTCTCGCCGATCTTTCCAAAATCTGGGACATGCCCGAGGCGACGGGAGCGCTCACCCGGATCGCCGACGCGGCGCTTTCCGCCGCCATTCGCTTTACGCTGCGCGCCGCCGCGCTCGCCGGCAAGCTCGAACTCGCCGATCAGCGCGACCCCGAACGCGGATCAGGATGGATTTTTCTCGGCATGGGCAAGGGCGGCGCATATGAGCTGAACTACTCTTCCGACATCGATCTCATCGTCTTCTTCGACCGTTCGCGCGCGCGGCTCGTCGAACCTTCGGAAGACGTCGATTTCTTCGTTAGACTGACGAAGCGCATCGTGAAAATCATGAGCGAGCGCACGGTCGACGGCTATGTGTTTCGTACCGATTTACGGCTGCGTCCCGATCCGGGCGCGACGCCGATCGCCATCCCGCTTGAAGCGGCGCTGAGCTATTACGAGAGCATGGGCCAGAACTGGGAGCGCGCCGCCTATATCAAGGCGCGGCCGGTCGCCGGCGACATCTTTGCAGGCGAACAATTCCTGCAAGAGCTCGCGCCCTTCATCTGGCGCAAATATTTCGACTTCGCCGCGATCGCCGACGTGCATTCGATCAAGCGGCAGATTCACGCCCATAAGGGACACGGCAAGATCGCCGTCGCCGGTCATAATATCAAACTCGGCCGCGGCGGCATTCGCGAAATCGAATTCTTCGTGCAGACGCAACAGCTCATCACCGGCGGCCGCGATCGGCGCCTCCGCGGACGCTCAACGCTCGCCATGCTCGATCAGCTCGTCGAGAGCGAATGGGTGGCGCCCGATGCGCGGGACGATCTGCGCGAGGCCTATCTGTTTTTGCGCGACGTCGAGCATCGCATTCAGATGATCGCCGACGAGCAGAAGCATACGCTGCCCGAAACTGAAGAAGGCGTCGCCATCGTCGCGCGCATGATGGGCTTTGCCGGCTACGATGATTTTGCGCAAGCGCTGCTGAAGCGTCTCGACGTGGTGCAGACCCATTACGCCAGGCTTTTCGAAAGCGCGCCGCAGCTTACCTCTTCGGCTGGCAATCTCGTCTTCACCGGCGACGACGACGATCCGGGCACGATCGAGACGCTCGCCGGAATGGGCTTTGCGAATCCGAAGACAGTAACCGCGACCATTCGCGGCTGGCATTTCGGCCGCTACGCCGCCACCCGCTCGACCGTCGCCCGCGAACGCCTGACCGAGTTGACGCCGATCCTGCTCGAAGCGATCGCCGCGACGGAGAACGCCGACGCCGGTTTTCTCGCTTTCGACAAGCTCATCTCGAAATTGCCGGCCGGCGTGCAACTCTTCTCGCTTCTGGTGTCGCAGCCGCGCCTCCTCAATTTGCTCGCCGCGATCATGGGCGCGGCGCCAAAGCTTGCCGAGACCATCTCGCGCCGACCGCGCGTCTTGGATGCGCTGCTCGAGCCGGCGTTCTTCGAAAGCGTGCCGTCGCAGGCGGAGCTCGATCAGCGGCTCGCGGCGCAGTTCGCGGAGGCGCGCTCCTATGAAGACGCGCTCGACCGCGCCCGCATTTTCGGACAGGAGCAGAAATTCCTGATCGGCGTGCGCATCCTGACCGGCTCGGCGTCAGTAGCGGAGGCCGGCGTCGCCTACACGCGACTGGCCGAAACGCTGATTTCCCGGCTCTTCGCGCTGGTCTGCGATGAATTCGCGAAAACCCATGGAATGATCGAGGGCGGCACGGCCGCGGTGGTCGCCATGGGCAAGCTCGGCGGGCGCGAAATGACGGCGGCGTCCGATCTCGATTTGATGTTGCTCTATGACGCCGACCCATTGGCGGAATCGAAAGGCGGCGAACGGCCGATATCCACGCAGCAATATTACGGCCGCCTCACCCAAAGGCTGATCAGCGCCCTTTCCGCGCCCACGGCCGAAGGCCAGCTCTATGAGACGGATTTTCGCCTGCGGCCGTCAGGCAACAGCGGCCCGCTCGCGGTGAGCCTCAAATCCTTCACGGACTACCAGGCTAATGAGGCCTGGACCTGGGAGCATATGGCGCTGACCCGCGCCCGCGTCGTCGCCGGTCCTCAGGCCTTCGTAAATCGCGTCGAAGCGGCGATTCGCGCCGCTTTGACGACACCCCGCGACCCGCAAAAACTGAAGGACGACGTGCTGTCGATGCGGCGGCGGATCGAAAAGGAAAAGGGGTCGGGAAGCCCTTGGGAGGTCAAGCAGGTCCCCGGCGGGCTCGTCGACATCGAGTTCATCGCCCAATATCTGATGCTGCTCCATGGCCCGCAGCATCCCGATCTTTTCTCGACGACCGTCACCCTCGCCCTGCAGCATCTGAAAGACGCGGGCGTGCTCGACGCAGGCCGGGCCGAAGCGCTGTCGGAGGCCTCAAAGCTCTATCAGGGCCTGACCCAATTGATGCGGCTGGCCGTCGACGACGCCTTTCGTCCCGCCGACGCGCCGCGCGGTCTGACCGAGCTGCTGCTGAGGGTCGGCGACGCGCCCGATCTTTCCAATCTCGAAGCGCTGCTCGCCGACACCCAAAGACGAACCAGGGAAATTTTCACGAGCGTCGTCGGCGAGGTCGCCGAGCGCCCGGTTTCAGCGTAAGCGGGAGTTGCAGAACCCGTCGCTCGGGCATAGATACGCCGGATTCCTCGCGCAGGAGCTTTCCCTCTGGCGGCGACGGCCGCTTTTCTTCAAGGCCGTCCTGGCCCTTTTTTGGAGCAGATCATGTCTCACGCCCGCAAGAATGCGCGTTCCCTCGCTCGCGGCGCGCTTGGCGCGACCGCGCTCGCCGCCCTGCTGGCGATGAGCGCCGTCGGCGTGACGAGCGCGGCGGCGAAAACGCTGGCCAAGGTCAATGGCGTCGAGATCACCGACGAGGACCTGAAGCTGGCGTTGGACGATCTCGGCGCCGCCATTCCGCGCCAGCTCGAAGGAAAGGCGCGCGAATCCTATGTTCTTGACTTCCTCATCGATGAGCAGCTCGTGGTGCAAAAGGCGCAGGCTGACAAGCTCGCTGAAACGCCGGAATTCGCTAAGAAACTCGCTTATCTGCGCGACAAGGCGCTGATGGAGACTCTGCTCGGCGACGTCGCTCAGAAGGCCGCGACCGAAGCGGCGATCAAGCAGGCCTATGACGAGGCGGCGAAAAACCAGAAGCCGGAAACCGAATATCACGCGCATCACATTCTGGTGCCGACCGAAGACGAGGCGAAGGCGGCGCTCAAGCGCGTCAAGGGCGGCGAGGACTTCAGCAAGGTCGCGACCGAAATTTCGAAGGACCCGGGCGCCAAGGGCGGCGACCTCGGCTGGTTTACCAAGGACCGCATGGTGCCGGAGTTCGGTGAGGCGGCGTCGAAGATGACGCCGGGCCAGATTTCCGACCCGGTCAAGACGCAGTTCGGCTGGCATATCATCAAACTTGACGAGAAACGCCCGAAGGTTTTTCCGCCGCTCGATCAGGTCAAGGATCAGGTCGCCCGCTATGTGGTGCAGAAGGCGCAGAGCGAACTGGTCATGAAATTGCGCGACGGCGCCAAGATCGAACGCGCCGACCAGCCGGCCGAAGGCTCGCCCGGCGCGAAGCCGGCGGAGGGCGCCAAGCCTGCCGAACCGCCGAAGAAGAAGTAGCCTCGAAGGACTTCTTCTTCATTTGACGCCAGGACTTTCGGCCAAACGAATATCGTTTCGCGGCGAAGCCTTGACGTGGACCTGAAGCGCCGTCAAACCCGCGCAGGTCCACTCCAATTTGCAAGGCTTCGCCATGGCTCACGACGCCCCGGTCTCTCCGCTCGCGCCGACATCAGTCCCCGAAATCCCGCCGCTTGAAGGCGTGCGCTTCGCCGTCGGCGCGGCTGGCGTGCGCTATGCCGGGCGCACCGACGTGATGCTGGCCCTGCTCGATGCGGGAACGACGGTCGCGGGCGTCTTCACAAAATCCAAATGTCCGTCGGCGCCGGTCGACTGGTGCCGCGACAAGTTGAAGGGCGGCAAGGCCCGCGCGCTGCTGGTCAATTCGGGTAACGCCAACGCCTTTACCGGCAAGACCGGCGCGCAGGCGGTCAAATTCTCGGCAAAGCTCGCCGCCGCGGCTACGGGCGCGCCCGAACGCCAGATTTTCCTCGCTTCGACAGGCGTCATCGGCGAACCGCTCGACGCGCATAAATTCGACGGCCTCTTGGCAAAGCTCGTCGAAGAGGCGCGGCCCGACGGCTGGCAAGACGCGGCGGGCGCGATCATGACCACCGACACTTATCCGAAGCTGTCGACGCGCACAGCGACGATCGGCGGCGTCGAGGTGACGATCAGCGGCATCGCCAAGGGCGCGGGGATGATCGCGCCCGACATGGCGACGATGCTCGCCTTCGTCTTCACCGACGCGGCGATCGATTCGGAACCGCTGCAGGCGATGCTCGAGAACGGCGCCAAGCGAAGCTTCAACGCCATCACCGTCGACGGCGACACCTCGACCTCCGACACGCTGCTGCTCTTTGCGACGGGCGCGGCGAAGAAGCGCGGCGCGCCGAAGATCGAAGAAGCGAGCGACAAGCGGCTCGCGGATTTCAAGCGCGCGCTCGACGCGGTGCTGCTCGACCTCGCCCACCAAGTAGTGAAGGATGGCGAAGGCGCGCGCAAATTCGTCGAAGTGACGGTGACCGGGGCTGAGAGCGCCAAGGCGGCAAAACGCGTCGCCTTTTCGATCGCCAATTCGCCGCTGGTGAAGACGGCGATCGCCGGCGAGGACGCCAATTGGGGCCGCATCGTCATGGCGGTCGGCAAGGCCGGCGAAAAGGCCGACCGCGACCGGCTCGCGATCTGGTTCGGCGGCGTGCGCGTCGCGCATAAGGGGCTGCGCGATCCCGACTATGACGAAGCGGAAGTTTCGCAGATCATGAAGCGCGACGAAATCGTCATCAATGTCGATCTCGGTCTTGGCAAGGGCGCGGCGACGGTATGGACCTGCGACCTGACCAAGGAATATGTCGCGATCAACGGCGATTACCGAAGCTGATCATCTTATGGCGCGCGCATGCGCCGCGCCGCGATTGCGCCAGCCTTCTCAACGCTTTCGCGGCGCAAATCTTTGCGGAGATGGTGAGGGACGTGGGGCCGACGCCAGAGCGTTTTGAAGGCGCACTCGCTCCCACGCGGGCGTTCCGCCGCCGCTTTGGCGGCGGAACGGACGGTAGGCATCGAGGTCGTCAAGACGATAGTTGACGTGCTAGATTATCCGATCGCCGAAGCCGCACTGCCGGCCAAGCGCCCGAGCGCCGCCGCGCCGGCAAAGGTTGGCGATCGGCGTTCGTCGTGGAGCGTTGCGCGCATGCGTTGGGTCAAACTTCTTGCCGTCGCGCCTCTCGCCCTGCTTTCGGCGTGCAACGCCGCACGTGGACCTACCTCCGGCCTCGGATTCGAGCCGTCCCCGGCGAGTTACGTCAGAGCGCCCGGCAGAGGCGTCATCGCCGGACAGGCCTTTCTGCACGACGGCTCGGGGAATTCGAATGTGCGCTACGCGGCCGGCGAGACCGTGAGGCTCATCCCGGCGACGACTTATGCGCAGGAGCGAATCAAGAAATTTTACGGCTCAGTGAAATTTCTGCCGGCCGCGTCGGTCCCGGACAGCGAGCCGGACACGCAATACGCCTCGCTTACCCGCACGACGACAGTTGACCCGGGTGGCCGTTTCACCTTCGAGAATGTCGCGCCTGGGCGCTATTATCTCACCACCAAGCTTATCTGGAAGCCGAAGAATTCGACGACGCCGGAAGGCGGCGCGATGTATGAGGAAGTGACGCTCACCGGACAGGAAAACGGCCCGGTGAAAGTCGTTCTCTCCGGCAATTGAGTGCGCCCGTGAATATCCTTCTCGTCGTCGCGGCGGCGCTCGTCGACGCCGACAATCGCGTGCTCATCGCTCAGCGGCCTGAGGGGAAGGCGCTCGCGGGATTGTGGGAATTTCCCGGCGGCAAGCTTCATCCCGGCGAGCGGCCGGAAGATGCGCTGGCGCGCGAACTCGAAGAGGAGCTCGGCGTGCGCGTCTGCGCGCCCTGCCTCGCGCCCTTGACCTTCGCCAGCCACGCCTATGACGATTTTCATCTTCTGATGCCGCTTTACGTCTGCCGTAAGTGGGAGGGTTTTGTCAGCCCGGCGGAGGGACAGGCGGTGGAATGGGCGCGCGCCCGCGAACTGCGCAATTATCCGATGCCGCCCGCTGACGCGCCGCTGATTGGTCCGCTGATCGATTTGCTGGGGTGATTGTCAGGGCCGGCTGACCCGACCGATTCAATATGCGATCCTTGCTTATTGGCTTCTGGGAGATTGCCGACGATGCACATTGAAACGCAAACCGGCGTCATTGAGCGCGGCCCTGATCGTCGCGCCCGCTACGCGGCTGGGAAAGCGCTGCGCAAGATCGTCCCGCGCGAAGCGCTCGCGGATTTTTCGCCTGCCGCAAACCGGAAAGCCCTCGCGATCGTCGCCGAGACCGAGCGCGATCGAATCCAATCCTTGCTTTGTCTTCGCCGCAAATCCATGGAGAAGTCGCCGCATGCCTTTCTGCGCGGCGCCGCCGATGTCATGGCCGCCGATCTTGCGACGCAGCCGGCGCCCGGTATTCGCGCGCAAGTCTGCGGCGACTGCCATTTGATGAATTTCGGCGCCTTCGTCTCGCCGGAAGGGCACATGCTGTTCGACGTGAATGATTTTGACGAAACGCTGCCCGCTGTGGACGTCACGGTCGACTTGCGCCGCTTCGCGACAAGCGTCGTCGTCGCGGCGCTCTGCGCCCAAAAGAGCGAGCGAGGCGCGAGAGCCGCGGCGCGCGCCGCCGTCAAGGCCTACCGTCGCAAGGTGATCGAACTAGCAAGCCTGCCGCCGCTACAGGCATGGAATGAGCGTGTGCCGCTGCGCGATGTGGTCGCGAAGCTTCGTAACCGGGTCCTCCACCAGGCCGTGCGCGCAGCGATCTCCGCGCCTCGCAGCGAAGATGATTGCGCGGATAATTTTCCAAAAGTCGCGCCAGACGACGCCGGCGAATGTCGAATTGAAGAGAAACTCCCGCGGCTTTTCCATCTCGATGAGCGCGAGGCCGAACAATTCGACGTCACCGGGCTCATCGCCGCCGCCTTTGCGAATCTGCCGCCGCATGTCGCCTCCTTGTTGCGCCGCTACCGTCTGTCCGACATCGCCTTCAAGGCGGTCGGCGTCGGCAGCGTCGGAACCTATTGCACGATCGCGCTGTTCATGAGCCCGGACGAGGAGCCGCTGTTCCTTCAGGTGAAGGAAGCGAAGCGCTCGGTGCTGGAGCGCTTCGGCCTTGGCGCTTGGCCCGGCGCGCAGGGCGCGCGCGTCGTCGAAGGACAGCGCATGATGCAGGCGGCGTCGGACATTTTTCTGGGGCCGATGCTCGACCCGGCGTCCAAGCGAGAATTCTACATGCGCCAGTTAAAAACGCGCCGTCTCGGCGACCTTACCGAATTGCTGCAGAGTCACGACCTGCTGGATTACGCGAAACTATGCGGGCGCACTTTGGCGCGCGCCCATGCGCGTTCCACCGACGCCATGACTCTTGCGGGCTATATGGGTAAGAGCGAAGCCTTCGACGACGCGCTCGCGTCCTTCGCCGTCGCCCGTGAAGAACGCGATTTAAGCGGCGATTAGTCGGCGATTTGAGGCGTTGGCGTCGTCGAGGACGCTCAGGAACAAGGCCCACAGAAGCGCCAGCCATGCGAGCAGGCGGCGGAAGTTGT